>CAZEYJ010000022.1:0-3538 GCA_964516795.1 uncultured bacterium | reverse complement strand
TAACGCCGATGACCGGCTGCTGTACGGCTGGGAATTAATTTACCTTCTGCTTCCCATCGTCGAAGTGTCGTGATTGACACTCCTAATAATTTAGCTGCATCAGAAATCGCAATCAACCTGTCCATAACGGATAGTATTGAGAAGATTTAGATATAATTCAAGAAAACTGTTCGAGCCCTAGCGGTCCTTAAAAACTTTTGTTAAGGACCTCTAGCCAGATCAATTAAGCTTGCAAAATCTTGTCGACGATCGAAGCTAAAAGCTGAAGGTCTTTCAAGACGAACTCCTTAATTTTCCTATATTGGGCCTCATCGCAGCGCTTGCCCGGAACAAAGCCCTGCAGATCAAGATCTGCCGACTGTGTAGCGGCAAGCCGGTCGCTCGAACCGATCAGCGATTCCATGTCCTGCAAACGAGAGCGTCTTGAAGGCCCAGACTTTTTAGCCTGCTCATTTGCATAAGCAGCTGGGTAACGGATCAGCTGGCGGCTTGATTTGCCCATGTGCAAAAATTCGATTTCCTCCTGAGTGAACCGCTCTTTTATACTCAGTTTATCGACAAGAAGCAATAAATCATGCCGATACTGTTCCTCTGAACTGATGGAGATCCCTTTCTCACGCAATTTAAATAAGAGGACCGCCTCAGCGATGCATTGATTTAAAAGAAGGGTATTTTTCAAATGCAGGGAAGTTTCGATCGGTTCGAGTTCTCCATGGAAACAGATTTCCGCTTGCAAGTTGACTAAGAGATTGGAAACGACATTGTCCAGTCCTCCAAAGGATGCTGCTCCAGAGTCCTTTTCTATTGCTTTTTTTAAACTCGAGCGCAAATCAATCAGGAGACTGATCAAGGCACCATCAACTGCTTGAATGCTTTCCTCATCAGACCTTCTTAAGTCAATCGCAAGGGACATTTCCTGGCAGAACTCATCGAGCAACTGGAGGAATTCAGATTCCATATGTTCCATTTTTACCTGATTTTGCTTAGCTGGAAATTGCGATTGGACCGATTGCAACAACTTGCCCAATGGATTGAGATAAGCATGCAACGCTTTAAAAAAAGCGCCAACGTTAGCCTGAGATAGAATTGGACCACCGATCAATTCCTGACCCCGTCTAAGCAAATTCTGCAATGCCGTATCCTCTTGGGTCAACAATCTTAAATCCCTGATCACAATCTCGCCTCGGTTGATCTCTCTGATCCACCTCCACATGTCGTGGGAAAACTCCTTCGGCAAACCAACGCATTGTCTCATGATATATGTTAAATCGTGCGTTAATTCAGGAGGTTCTCTCCCGTTGCCAACCATCAGGTTGCTTTCCCGATATAGGGCCGATAACAATTGCTCGACCCCAAGCGTACAGTCGCGGACGCAATCATGACTGAAAGAAAATAAAGCTCCTGCTGTCACTTCCCCTCTTGAAGCTTGATTGTGCAACCGGCGCAAACTACATAAAAGATTGTCAAAATGGCGATAGACATCCTCAAGGGCAACACCTGTTGAATTCGCACGCTGCGTCTTAAGATAACCTGCCCACTGCTTGACCAGAGCGCGATAGTTCTGAAGCTGCTGAACAAATACAGGCGGTGCAGAGACCGGCTGGACACTACAAGAAGAACTGGAGCTTTTTTCAACTGAAGCACTGGGAACGGCAATCGGCTCTTTGATCTTAGAGGACGAAGAACGGCTCGAGCTAGACAAAAGAACTTCCGGTTGCTTTTTAGCTTCCGAATGCGCCGCACGTTTTTTCTTCCTCTTCGCCTTGGCCTTTTCACTCTGAAGCATTTTTTTATCTTGCTCGCGTAAGCTTCGAAACGGCTCGGCTCCCAGATAAATAGCATCAGGATCAGATCGCTCAGAATCTTCGATATAACGATGCAACAAGGACCCTATCATCCTAGGAGTGATCACAAAAATATGTTCTAATGAGCTCAAACGGTTCTGAAGTTGCTCATGATGTTTATGCATCTTTCGCTCCCCGGCTTGCTCTGCTTCAGAAAATTCTTTGACCGCTCGATAAAAAACCATGTCCATTTCATCAAGATTTCCCTTAGCATCTCTCAAAGAAACAATCAGTTTGAAAACATCTCCATACTGCAAGAAATTCAAAACATTTTTAACGCAAAATAAATCTCTTTCTGAGCGATTTACCGATAACTCAATGGACTTTAATAACTCTAAAAGCCAAGGGAGATAGCCCTCGTAGTCTTCTTTATGTTGCAAAGAATAATCCAAAAAAGAAGAGAGGCCCTTTGAAATTTGATGAGGATTTTTTAAGTCCTCGTTTGACTCCCCCCACTTCAACTGATTTGGCTGCCTTAAAAAAGTATCCAGATAATGCATCGCAATCGAGCTTGATGCAAATCGCTGAATCAATAAAAAACATTCAAATGTCTTTCTTTCTAAGAGCAGTCTTTCAATTGCTCGCTGACATACCGACATCAATAAGGCCTTTATACAAATAGGAAGTGGAACCCCGTTAACTTTTAGTTCATTGATTTCCGCCACGATTAAATTTTGAAGCATGCCAAAAAAAGGCCCAGTTTGCTGAGCGGGCAATAACTTACTCGTAAAAAAAGAGGGAGCCCTTGAAGCTACAAAGAAAAAACCAACGATCATGCTGAGGTGTGCATAACGGGAAAGTCCTTCTTGATAGCGATTCAAAGCCTGATCTGCCTTCAGAGGAGAAGAGCTCCGAGATAATCCCAACTCGACCGGTAATTTCCGGAGCAGATTAGGCTCCCCGCACTGAAAAAATTCAATTGCTGGAGCGAGCCAGTTAGCTGAGATCTTTTCTCGAGATTGTAAAAAAGAAAGGCTCTGAATGATTAATGAACACCCACGTTTTTGATTTCCCTTGAGCATGTCATGAAAAGCAAGAGTCCATAAATACGAAGGAAAAACACTGCGAAAAGCTTTTAAATCTTCCGATTTTGTTTCTGTTTGAATGATTTCTTTGAAAATATTAGAAGTCGCCTTGTCAACTAAAGGAGAGCTGCTTTGCGCGTCCTCATCTAAAAACCGGACAATAAAAGCCTTGAACACCTGATCATTTTCACACACCTCAATCAGAAGCTTCAAACCACCGGCAAAACAACTCAATTCCAAGGGAATTGATAAAGAGAACTTACAGCTCAGGCCTCCGGGCGGACTGTCGCCGCGCGACTCGCTTAGCAAGACTTGAGCAAATCGCTTTGCGGCTTTAACGGCTTTATCTGAAAACTCAGCAGCTTGGGGCTCTTTTTGTTCGACCGCAGCTTCGGAGTGAGGAACTTCTGAAGCTCTGAGCTTGCCCTGTTCAACGGCAAAATAATCAGCCAAGCCGCTTAGGACAGTTTCTGTATGCTGTTCTAAAAAAAATAAGCCTTCTCTCACCTGAGAATTGATAATTCCCCTTCCTATTCGATCTCTAACCTCATCAGCTTGCGAGAGAGAAAGGGTTTCAAAAGCCCTGCAGGCCACATGGTGAATAGCCTTTCTTAAATGATCATCAGAGCTCAAAACGAAAGCACTGCTCAACGAATCATTAGGAGAACG
>CAZEYJ010000021.1:0-6316 GCA_964516795.1 uncultured bacterium | reverse complement strand
TCGATAAAAGAAGGGTGGAGCAGCAGATCCTCCGGAGGATATCCGCAGAGGGTCAGCTCGGGAAACAAAACGATATCTGCCTGCCGATCTCTAGCCCGCTCGATTGCCTGGATGATCTTCTGGGTATTTCCCTCCAAATCTCCTACGGTCGGATTGAGCTGGGCAACTACAATGCGCATATCCACTCCCCTTTATTATCCACCATAGCAAAAACAAAAAAATATACTTTAATTTTTTTTCTTTGCTAACCTTTCAAGCAAACCAGGAGGTCGAGTATGTCTTTTTTCGTCAATGCACTACGCCACACATCTTATGCAGCGCTTGCCGGCATAGGGACATCTGCCGTTGTCTATGGATATAATCGAGCCGGAGAATCAGGAAAACTTCCAAGCAACTGGGGCTATGTCAAACCTGCAGAGACCTTTGCAAAAGTGATGGGATCGGCAGCCTTTCTTGCCTATCTCGGCAAGCCCCAGCTCACTTTACCGGTCACCGCGCTCATTGGCGGCTCCGCTTGCATCAAAGCGATCAATAACTCCATGGAAGAAATCCGATTAAAAAACACAAAAAATCAAGCCTCTTCTACAAATCCGCCAAATTTTGCATAAGTTGTTTGTATTCCTTATTTAGCTGCTTCAATTTATTTTGAAACTTATTAATTTCACTTTCTTCATCTTAAGTTGAGAAGTGCAGACAAGGACATACAGGTCGAGAAGTTTCTGAGCCCAAACAATTCCATCAGCGCAGAGGAAAGAATAGAGACGCTGAGGACGCAGAGAAAAAAATCTTTTGTCTTAAAAAAAATTCTCCGCGTCCTCAGCGTCTCTATTCTTTCCTCTGCGCTGATGGAATTTTTAGTTTGATCACTACAACATATGGACTGTTTCAAACATAACCAACGGGACGCCTAAGTAAAGAAATAGTTTTGAACGATTTTGCTTTTCCCGTACAGCGAGAACAGCTCCGATCCGTGATATCTTGCATTTTTTCAAATTTTCTAGTACGATCCCTTCCCTGGAAATCTATTCAATTAAAGGAGATTTTTGCCATGGTCCAAGGCACCCTTAAAATTCACACAGAGAATATCCTTCCGATCATCAAAAAATGGCTCTATTCCGACAAAGACATCTTCGTCCGCGAGCTTGTTTCCAACGCTTGCGACGCGATCCAAAAATGCAAAGTCCTCCGCGAGCACAATCAGATGAGCGCCCTTGACGAGGAGTTCCGCATCGACATCGCGATCGACAAGACGGCCCGCACACTGACCCTTAGCGATACAGGCATCGGCATGACAGCCGATGAAGTAGAAAAATACATCGCGCAGATCGCCTTCTCCGGCGCTGAGGAATTTTTAGGCAAATACAAAAGCCAGAATGAACAAGACCAGATCATCGGCCACTTTGGACTGGGCTTCTATTCCGCCTACATGGTTGCAGAAAAAGTCACCATCAACACCCTCTCTTATCAAGAAGGCGCTGAGCCTGTCCTCTGGTCATGCGACGGCTCCTCTGCATACGAGATCGACAAGGGAAGCCGCTCTCAGCGGGGCACCGAGATCACCCTCTATATCGACAAAGACAATGAAGAATTCCTCGAAGAAGAAAAAATCCGCTCGATCCTCCAACAGTATTGCGCCTTCCTTCCCGTTCCGATCTACCTCAACGGAACACACCTCAACTCAAAACAGCCGCTCTGGATCAAACCCGCCGGCGAATGCACCGAAGAGGAATATCTCGATTTCTACCGCGCCCTCTACCCCATGGAACCCGATCCGATCTTTTGGATCCATCTCAACGTCGACTACCCCTTTCATCTCAAGGGGATTCTTTTCTTCCCCAAGGTCACACGCCGGTTCGATTGGAACAAAAGCCAGATCAAGCTCTTTTGCAACCGGGTCTTCGTCTCCGACAACTGCAAAGACCTGATCCCCGACTACCTGATGATCTTGCGCGGCGCCATCGACAGCCCCGACATTCCTCTCAACGTCTCGCGCAGCTACCTCCAGATGGACAGGACCGTCCGCCAGCTCTCGAGCCATATCGCTAAAAAAGTCACCGACCGGCTCGCCCAGCTCTACACAACAGACAGGACAAAATTCTTCGAAGCTTGGCCCGACATCGAAATGATCATCAAGCTCGGAATCCTCCAAGATGAGAAATTCTATGAGCGCTCAAAAGAATTCCTCGTCTGGAAAAATTTAAATGACGAATGGACAACCGTCGAGGAATACATCGAAAGGAACAAAGAAGCCCACAAAGGGAAAGTCTTCTACACCTCCGATGACAAACACCAGAGCCATTTCGTCGATCTCTATAAGAACAAAGGGATCGAAGTCCTCCAGGCGACGACCCTTGTCGACACCCCGCTCATCAATTTCCTCGAATCCAAGCTCGATAACGTCCAATTCCTCCGCATCGACGGATCCATCGACGAATCGATCCTCGATCCTTCTAGAGAAAAAACTCTTCTCGATGCTGACGGAAAAACAGAAAGTTCCAAAATCGCCGACTTTATCCGCTCGAAACTCGAAAATGAACACCTCAGCGTCGAAGCGAAAAGTTTAAGCGCCGACCACGTCTCCGCCTTTATCGTCGTTGACGAAGAGATGCGCCGGATGCGCGAAGCATTCGCCCTCTCCCAGCAATCGCTTCCACCTTCATTGATCTCCAAGCGGACCTTTGTGGTGAATACGAACAACAAACTCGTCCAATCGATCGTAGCAATGCAAGACAAGAATCCTGACCTTGCCAAGGAGATGGTCCGCCATCTCTACGAACTTTCCTTACTCTCTCAAAAAGAGCTGGAGCCAAGCGCGATCTCAGAGTTCGTCTCCCGCTCCAATCGCGTGCTCGAGCACCTGGTCCGCTCCTAAATAATTTTTTAAAAAGCCTCAGCACAACAACACCCCAATGACCTTGGGGTGTTGTCGCCATCCACGATTTTTTTCTACAGAACGCAAAACTATGAAGCTTGCTCTTCTTTGCGCGCAAGCAATGACGGCGCCGCTAAAAAGGCAGCCACGAGATAGAACAAAAACCTCAAGTTGTTCATCAGTAAGAAGCCGTAATCGGCAAGCGCCATGATAAGAAATCCCGTGAACGCGATCAGCAAGCTGGCATGCAGCGGATCAAACCGGGTCTTGAATGCCCGATACAAAACAGTCCCAATAAACAGCAGGTAAGCAAGAAGTCCCAAACATCCCCTTTCCGCTGCAATGTGCAGATAAACATTATGCACGGGAGCTTCGTTTGCTTTTTCCGGAGGCGCATAATCAAGCTTAGCGATCTGATAAGAATTATACCCGACGCCCAAAATAGGATTCGCAGAGATCATCGCCAAAGCGACCTGATAGTTCGACATCCTCTCTTCCCTTGCATACTGCACCACCGTGTTCTCATTGACCACTCCACGGGCGATAAAGACCGGATAAAAAAGGGCAAAACAGGTCGCCAAAGCGCCAAGCAAGACAAAAACCAATGGATTGAGAACAACTTTCTTAATTTTCTGGATCAACTGGCCAAGAGAGCTCGATAGAGAAAGCTGTTCGCCGAACAAGTTTTTCCTCATCGCAACCAACCACAACACCGTTCCAATCACCGTCGCAATCATCGATGCCCTGGAAAAAGCAAGAAAGAGTGCGGTAAAGATCACAAAAATTCCGGCAAGAAAAGCTCCTCGTGTTTTTTTAGTCGTCGCTTTTGCATACAAAGCATATCCCGTCATCAAAGCCAGAAATAAAATCGATCCCAGCGTATTGGGATGAAGAGTCGTTCCTGAAGCGCGATTGACAAATCCCCCCTCCCTTTTCAGATCGAAAAGCGCATCGAAGATCCACCGATATCCGCCATACACATCAAAACGGGAAAAGTTATGCTGCTCTCCTAACAAATATAGACCGATCGAATCCTGCAGAAAATACTGGGCGATCGCTAACACAGCCTCAATCACAGCAACGATGAAAAAGGCAGTAAATGCCCAGCGCAAAAATCGAGGGAACGACTCGGCGGTAAAACCATAAGGGATCAACATGCAGAACAAAATCGGTATCGACTCCTGCCCCAATCGGAAATATTGCAAAGGAAAAGGAACGACCCCGGAAAACTGGATCGACAACCAGGAGATGAACAAAAGGGCGGAGAGGAATTTGGCGTGCCCATCGATAAAGCACCGCTTCCATGGAACCTTTTTTGAAAACAACAGGGCAAACAACGCGACAAGGGAAATGCCATCGGTCGTAAAGACCTGGATATGCCTAACGTAGCAATAGGGAAAAAACCGATCTGCAGGAGAAAGCTTGGCGGAAAGCCAAATGAACATCTCCCAAAGGCAAAATTGAAAAGGCAGAGAAATAAGAAAGAGGACTAAAAAAAACTCAAATCGAGGGACCGACAAATTGCAGCGGGAAAAAAATAAAGAAGAAGAATCGGCTTCCAATTGATGATCCGTTTTCCAAGACGATGTTGCCATTGCATTCTCTCCAAGAAAATGAAAAAACTCGTTGGAAACATTGTGCACATTTTTTTAATTGCGTCAAATCAAAGGCAAGCCCTGTGCCTTAAGTGCAGTGGAATGTGCCGATTAAGAAACTTTTAGTAATTGCAAACAGGTTTTCTGAAATTCTATCTCTTGATCACAATGCTGAACTAGCAACCCCATCTTGTCAGCACCTTCTGCTCCTACAGTCCGAAATCCTGGCCATCCGAATTGCTCAACAATAGCTTTCAGGCGAGGTAGATTTTCTTGATCAATTTTTTCTATCATCATTCCAGCTTCTTCAGAAGCTAGATTTCCTGAGTTTATAACTTTAACCCTTGCTTCTTGATCCTTTTCACACATCAAGGTTAATTCATTGAGCAAAGCGGGGTTATAGGTTGACTCTCCAATGCTTTGAGCTTCAAGATAAGCTTTATAGAAACTGAGAGCATAAGATTTCACTTCAGATTTAGGAGCTGTATTCAAGTCAACACCAATGCCTTCTCCCAAGTAATCCTGAATTGACTTAAGAGCTGGAGAATATAGCTCGGCATCCAAAGCAGCAATGCGTGATTCAAGGGGCAATGCTATCTCCTCTGGTGTTTCAGAAAATCGAAGCCAGATTGCAGCCGTTAATAAACAAACCTTTGCCTTTTCTTCTTTTAAAATCTCCCGTTCTTTTTCCGAAGGTTTTCTTCCAAAATAAGCTTCTAAAAAGACTTCTTCTTGGAGAGGAGATAAATTAGAAAGCAAACTAAAAAAGCTTAAATCAAAAAATGGGTCTTCTAATGTTGCAGTGGTCCAGTCAATAATGTTGATATCCCCAGAAAGATCATCAATTAAAATATTAGATGGATTTAGATCTCCATGAGAAGGAACAAGCAAACGTGAAGAAGACTTGTTCAATACATTCTGAACTTCTTGACCGAAGCCAGTGGGATAAGCAACACCAGCTTTGATAGCCTTTTGATAATGTAGACTTATTCTGTCTTTCAAAGAATATCTCGTCGGATACGAATCGGAATAATTATGTAGTTTTCTAACCATTACCCCAAGTTGGGATAGCTGATGCTCATCTGGGTGATGTAATGGGTGCCCTTGGATAAACGGCATGACCATCAAGACGGCATCTTGATCTGAAAAAACACATCCAGGAACAATTCCAAGTTTATTTCCAATGTTCAGGGCTTGAATTTCGTTTTTCCTCATTTCTTTTGAATGGCTTGGCGTCAGAGCTAGAAAACGAAGGACATATTTCTTTCCTTCCAATTCAAAAGAGTACACTTTAGCTCGGGTCAATCCACCTTCAAGTGATTGAAATTGAGTACGTTCATTCCAGTTAAGAAAGGAACTTGCTTCCTGTAGGGCTTTTATCTGTGCAGGCTGGGATTCCTTTAAAAGATCTGAGTAGGAGTAATTCTCGCCCTGAAGAGAAGCACAAGTTAATACGAGGAATAATAAATACTTTAAATAATTAAGCATAAGTGTTTAATGAAAATTTAAAGGGCTAATTTTACCATTTATTGATATTCGATGCAATGTCGTTCCAGGTCATAAAGCCAGATCGACTGCTTTTAGATGCTTGACTTAGACATGATTTTTATTGTATAAAACCCTTAAATATTAGGGGATTTATGCAGACTCCAGAATCAGAACTCTTTGAGATAGCGGAAAGCCAGCAGGGATATTTTACCTTCCAACAGGCTATAACTGCAGGGTTTAGCGACAAAAACCATGCATATCATATCAAAACTGGGGACTGGGTTAAAGTTTTTAGGGGTATATACCGTCTCGCCAAATATCCAGTAGGAGAAAGGGAGGAGCTCGTTCTTTGGTTCCTATG
>CAZEYJ010000020.1:0-12184 GCA_964516795.1 uncultured bacterium | reverse complement strand
AGACAAGATCATTAATAGAGCATTGAGCAGGTTCATAGTTCCTTCTATTCTTTGTGAAAGTTTGAACAGAATACTATGAACCTAGCTCGTTTCATTTGAAAGATTTTTTTGCATCAGCCGAGAAAACTATAAACTATAGAGCCAGGTTATTAACCTGGCTCGGTTGTCAATTCCCTGATTAATCGAATGAAGGATTGGCAATTTCTTTCGATAGACACATCGCGATTCACGATTCTGCATAGTAGGGCGCCTGTTTCCATACAACAAGCAGTTAGATAAGAATAAGTTAGTTCTTGATGGAGGGTCAGTTCTTCTTCAGTTTCATTATCTCTCATTCGAGAAGGATCATTTTTCCTTCTTTTTACAATCAGAGAAGGAGAGCACTCAATCCAGGCAAGTACTATAGGTGACAGTATTTTTAATACTTCTTTTGGGAGCCCAGGACAAAAGCCAAGCTCTGTTTTAATCAAAGCATGAGTATCGATGATGGTTATTTCATCTTTGCCTTGCATGATCTGTTTGGCTGCCCTAATCCCAATTTCTTGTTGAGATGAGATGGGCATTTTACGAAGCATATCGCGAGTGAGTCCTTGAGCGTTTGCTACTTCAAGCATTTTATCGCCATAATTTACAATCGCGGTAGAAGGACTTTGACGAACGATTTCTTTTAGAATGGAAGTTTTTCCAGAGCCAGGGATTCCAACTAGAATGATTGTTTTCATTCTCCCTCGATCGCGATAAGAGAATAAACAGGAACCGCAACTTTTTCACGTCCATGAAGGAAAGGAAGCTCGATCAGAAAGGCAGCTTCAACAACGTGGCCTCCGAGTCTTTCTACAAGTTCTTTGGCGGCACAAGCAGTCCCTCCTGTAGCCAAAACGTCATCAATAATGACGACTCGGTCACCAGAGGTGAGACTATCTACTTCGATCTCAAAAGAAGTTTTTCCGTATTCCAGGCTATAATCAATCCGCTCAACAGTTCGAGGTAATTTTCCTGGCTTTCTGATCATGACAAAAGGGACTTCAAGTTCGTATGCAAGCGCAGCTCCAAAGATAAATCCTCTCGAATCTAAGCCTACTATTGCATCGAGATCGGAATCTTTATATTTTTTAGCAAAAGTTTGGATTGTAGAACGAAACGCTTTTGGGTCTTTTAGAAGATTGGCATACCATTGGAACAGGACTCCAGGTTGAGGGAAGTCAGGAACGGGAGTAAGATAATCCTGAATCCAGGCGCAATCGCCACTAACGCCAACCTGCGCTGATCCTATAGAGGGAAGTGTCAGTGCTAAACAACTAAAAACAGTTAAATTGAAAATTTTATTCTTCATTGGTTTTGCTCCTTTATATCAATTGAAGATCGAACAATTTAGCTAAGAAGGATTTTTCATTTCAATCTACTTTTTGATGAGTTTTGCCTCTAATTTCTCAATAGTTGGAAGGCTAGATTTTAAATTTTTAGGAAGAGCTTCGGCTAGCTGCGTTCAACAACGAGCTCAACTCGATTCTCTCACGCAAGGCAAACTGTTGTCTTGCTCACCTCCAATAAAAAAGGCCCGGAAAACCCGGCTTGTTGATTGGAGGTGGAGAGATCCATTCAGAACTTTTAACTGGGGAAATTTGAAGTCGTTCTACCCTGCCAGGAATTAAGCCACTGCTTTACGAAAAAGGCTGGTTCCCCAGCGCAAAGTCATTAGGGTAAGCGGGATCATGATGAAAAAAGCTTCGGCAACAGCGGCAGTTGCGATGTGGCCATTCGACAGGTCTCGAGCTGCTACCACGACGTAGTAGAGGGGGTTAA
This sequence comes from uncultured bacterium, assembly GCA_964516795.1. Taxonomy (GTDB): domain Bacteria; phylum Chlamydiota; class Chlamydiia; order Chlamydiales; family Rhabdochlamydiaceae; genus Acherontichlamydia. The sequence goes on along the minus strand of CAZEYJ010000020.1, from coordinate 10,381 downwards.
AGTGTGCGATGGTGCGGAGCCAAGTCGGAGCAAGTTCCATGGGAAGAAGCATCCCCGAAAGGAGTGTAATGGGTAGGGTGATTCCCTGGATGATCGGAGCAAGCTTGTCTTCACTTTTCGTGATGAGTCCAAGGGCATTGGCCAAAGTGGAGGTTGTCACGAGAACTAAGGAGAAGAGAACAAATAAGAGAACCATTCCTCCGATGTGAAATTGAAATCCAAAGAAGAGTGCAAGAATGATGAAAAACAGGTTTTGGACAACCACGGCAACAAGATCGCGCAAGACAGTCCCTGCGAGTATGGCGAACCTACTGCAAGGAGTGACACGAAATCGTTCTACGACTCCACTTCGTAGCTCATCAATGATGCCCCATCCAGCAAAAAGGCCATTGTAAAAAGCGCTTAAAATGAGCATTCCTGGGACAAACGTATTCATGATATTAGTCGATGGAAACCCTGGAGCTCCTGCAAAATTTTTCAGCAAGGGAGAAAAAAGCGTTAGGTAAAGGATGGGAGTTGAGATCCCCATGAAGATAAAGGCCGGATTGCGCAGCAATTCAAGGATTCTGCGCTTATAAAATAAACGGATATCAGTGAGTGTTTTCATGGTTTTTCCTTGGGTTAATTTTCGCACAGAGATCGACCAGTTCGCTTGAGAAACACATCATCGAGGGTAGGAACAGAGAGCTCGATGGTTTGAAGATGAATGCCCTCTTCATCTAAAAGACGCAGGATCTGCGGAACTGCTGCAGCACCGTCTTCCACATAAAGTCGCATGCTTTGATTCTCGTGCGTTGCTTCTCGAACGAATGAGCGGAGTCTAAACATCTCCATTGCACGAAGGTTCTGCTTTTCATTACTTTTAAGACCGATGGTGACGACATCTCCGGCAATCTGCTTTTTCAATTCACGAGGAGATCCTTCGGCAACGATTCTGCCCTGATCCATAATAGCTAGTCTGTCGGAAAGAAAGTCAACTTCATCGAGATAGTGTGAGGTGAGAAAAATGGTTGTTCCCTGTTCCTTGAGAAGACGAATTTGTTCCCAAAGATTAGCTCGATTTTGGGGGTCCAAACCGGTTGTCGGCTCATCCAAAAAGAGAACATCGGGGCGATGCATGATGCCAAGACCGATATCGAGTCTCCTTCTCTGTCCTCCTGAATAGGTATTGATGAAACGATCTGCACAGTCGCTTAAGTTGAGAATGTCGATCACTTCTAATGCCCGTTTTTTTGCAAGAGAAGCATTCATTCCGTAGAGCTGTCCTTGCAAGATCAGATTTTCAATTCCTTTTGCCTCTCGGTCTGCGCCTCCTATTTGACTGACATAGCCAATCCGCTTCCGTACTTCTTGGGGATTTTGGATGACGTCAAAATCGCTGACTAATGCAGCCCCGCTATCAGGCTGGAGAAGAGTTGTAAGCATTTTAAGCGTAGTGGTCTTGCCAGCCCCATTGGGTCCTAAAAACCCAAAGATCTCTCCAGCAGAAACGGTCAAGTTCACGCCACGTACTGCTTCATATGGCCCTTTTTTCGTGGCGAAGCTTTTCTTTAAGTCTTGAGTGAAAACAGCATATTTCATCGGATTCCTTCTTTTAACCAATTGATTTCTAAAGCAATCTGAGCCATCCCATATCTTAGTGCCCGAAGACGAATGGCTTTCCTTGGAAAATCGGGTAAGTTCTCTAGCCTCTCTTCAATTTTCTTAAATTCTTCGTAGGTTATCTCGATTTTCCCCAATCTTTCTCGAAACAGACGCAAGATCTCTTTTTGATCGGTGACGAAGAAGAATTTGAGGAGAAATTCGTTTCGTTGAGTCTCTGATCCTGTTGGGCTAGCTAGCCAGTCTTTAAATTCTGTCCGACCTGCCTCTGTGATCGAGAAGACCTCTTTCCTTTTCTTGCCTACATAGGCGATTTCAGATCGCACCTTTCCTTCTTTCGCTAAAACTTTCAACATGGGATAGATCGTCGAATCAGATTCTCGCCAGAAATAGGAAGTTGATTTCCCCATAAGAGATTTGATTTCGTACCCTGTAAGGGGCTCATCAAGGAGCATCCCCAAAATCGCATACCTTGTTTTGTTGACTAATCTCATGAATATGCCTAGTTTCTGGGTATTATGTCAGGTTTGGGATTTTCGCGATATGCAAATAAATTATCGAGGCTTCTGAAGAAAAGAATGGATCGATGGGGTGATGCATATTTTTTTAGAAAAAATTTTTACTGTTGAGTCAAGATCAGCATAGCTCACGTTTGCTCCTGCTTTTTATTGACCGACGGTCGGTCTGTGTCTTATAATTCACGGTGTATTAACCCAATAAAGGTGGATTTTATGATCAGGATGGTCAAGAAACCGGAAGAGCGATGGAGGGAGATTGTGTCTGCGGCTCAGGAGCTTTTTTTAGAGAAGGAGTATGAGAAGACAACCCTCCAAGATGTCATGAACAAAGTTGGAATTGCCAAAGGCACTGTTTATCATTATTTCAACTCTAAAGAAGAGTTACTGGAAGCAGTCGTGGGAAACATGGTGGATGAATATATTATCGCTCTCCAAGCTGTTTTAGAGGGGGTTAAGGGAGGTGCTTTGGAGCGAATGCAAGCATTGATTCTGGCAAGTAATGTCGCCAATGAACAGGAAGAAAAGATTGAGAGGTTACACCGGTCAGGCAATATTGGCTTGCATGCTCGCTTGTTGGCTCTTGCTTTGACGAAGATGGCTCCTTTCTACGCGGATGTGATTCGACAAGGATGTGAAGAGGGCGTTTTCAAAACCGAGCACCCTCTGGAGACCGCTGAAGTTCTTTTAGCCGGGATTCAGCTTATGATAGATGTCGGTTTTTATCCGTGGAGTAAAGAAGATCTTATACGTCGTTCAAAAGCAATTCCTGCTCTTGCGGAAATGCAGTTGGGCGCGGCGAAAGGGTCTTTTAGTTTCCTTAATCAAGTGTAGAAAAATCTGGAGTTCTCTCTTTATGCGTAATTTTGACCACATTTCCGGAAAATATTTTAAGATTGATGACTCAGAAATTTATTGCGAAGTCATCGGGGATGAAGAAAATCCAACCTTATTATTTCTTCACGGGGGACTTGGTAGCATTGAAGATTTCAATGATGTCATCTCTGAGCTTCCCGATCAATTTAGGATCATCGGGATTGATTGCCGAGGACACGGAAAATCGACTCTAGGTTTGAAAGAGCTAACTTATGAGCTGCTTCAAAAAGATGTTGAAATGATATTGAAGAGATTAAATGTTAGTAATTTAATAATTGTTGGTTTTAGTAATGGTGGGATTATTGCTTACCGACTGGCTGCATTGACCAACTTAAAGATAGATAAGTTAATTTCTATCGGTGCACCATGGTGTACTAAACACTCTGAACATTTGATAGAGGCCTATTCCAGGCTCACAAGTGACATCTGGAAGGAACAGTGCCCATCAGATTTTGAGTCATATAACAGACTAAATCCCAACCCTGAATTTGATACTCTGTTCAGGCAAGTTGTAAGAATGGCGCTCGATACGAGTACTACAGGTCGTCCTAATGAATCTGTTAAAAATATTTCCTGCCCCACATTGATTGTAAGAGGGGAGAATGATCCTATCGTATCTAGTTCAGATGTCGTTGAACTATCTAAACTTGTGAAAAACACACGGGTCTTAAATATTCGTTCAGCAGGGCATGAAGCATTTCAAGATCAGCTAGAGATGTTCACAACACAACTAAAAGAATTTCTTGGTGTTGATTCAGTTTAAAAAGAAGAGGTTTTTATAATGGAGCATTCATCGCTTACGTTAAATAGTAGGCTCTAATCTGATCGTCTCAGGTTAGGGTCTCTATAGAATTCACTTTTTTTATTTTTTAGAAAGTCTATTGACCCTTACGTTACGTGATTCCTTATTATTGGGGCATCCTTTAAAATCAAAGGGATATTGAAGGAGATAGTCAATGGCTTATACAGTTAAGGAATTAGCACAAATTTCAGGAGTCAGTATTCGGACCCTGCATTGGTACGATGAGGTTGGACTCCTTAAACCAGCCTATCATGGCTCCAACGGGTATCGATACTACGAAGAAGAACAGCTTTTAATCCTTCAGCAAATTTTATTTTTTAGAGAGCTGGGATTTGAGTTGAAGAAGATTCGGAAAGTCCTGGGAAGAAGTGATTTCGATAAAATGGTGGCTTTAAGTTCTCATAGGCAGGTGCTCAAAAAGAACCTAGAACAAACCAGAAAACTGATTAAGACGATTGACAAAACAATCGAACACTTAAAAGGAACTAAGAAAATGAAAGAAAAAGAGATGTTTTCTGGCTTTAGCAAGGAACAGCAAGCGGAATATGAAAGACAAATCATAGAACGTTTTGGAGACCAAGGCAAGGCTCATATTGAAGAAAGCAAACAAAACGCGAAGAAATGGTCCAAAGCAGATGAGGAAAACTTTAAAAAGGAGTTTGTGGATATCTGCAAGGAACTTACTCGTTTGCTGGAGCAAAACTTCAAAGTCAGTACAAAAGAAGTGCAAGGTGTTATTCGTAGACATCACGAGTGGCTAAGTAAATGCTGGACTCCCACAAAAGAGTCCTATGCTGGTCATGGGCAATTTGTCGTAGATAGTAATCTTCGTAAAGCTTATGAAGCATACCATCCTCGATTACCGGAGTTTATAGCAGAAGCTATTCAGGTATTTGCTGACAAAGAATTGAACTAAAATCTAAAGCGGGCAGCCGAGAATCACTCGGCTGTTTTTTACACAAATTTTACGCACTAGACGAGACAAAACTGGCGTAAAAGTATTTTGATTTTTCTGCTGTTAATGCTACTCTGTTGTGATTCCTGTGACACGTGTGATTCATAGAGAGTTAGTGTCACAAACTGCGCTTGGCAATCAAGAGAGATCTTAGATGGCAAAAAGTAAAAAAACTGTTTCCAAAAGGCAAAACGTTGCTCCCGCCGACTATGCCAAGTTTGTGACCGAGCTTAAGAAAAAGATACGGTCTGCTCAATTCAAAGCTGCGTTAGCGGTGAATAGGGAGCTTATTCGTTTGTACTGGGAGATAGGCAAAGAAATTGTCGAAAGAAAAGAAAAAGACGGTTGGGGTTCAGGTGTCATAGATAGAATCGCAAGAGACATCCAGAATGAGTTTCCTGGGATTGAAGGCTTTTCTAGGACGAACATGGGCAGAATGAGGGCGTTTTACCTAGCATATTTAATTTACCCACAAGCTGTGGGTAAATTAGAAGAGCTGCCTGTTTTCAATATCCCTTGGGGACATAACATAGCTATATTTGAAGGGGTTAAGTCTCTGGAAGAGCGTCTTTGGTATGCTAATATGGTCATCCAAGAAGGCTGGTCCCGCAACGCGTTGATGGACTCTATTAAAATAAAAACTTATCAACGACATGGGAAAGCGATTACCAACTTTCACGATCGGTTGCCTAGCCCCCATTCTAAATTAGCTCATGATACTCTAAAAGACCCCTATAACTTTGATTTTCTCGAGTTGGCTAGAGAGCATATTGAAAAGGACCTAGAAGATGGGTTACTCGCGCATGTAGAGAAGTTTTTATGCGCGCTAGGACAGGGATTTTCCTTTGTCGGAAGACAAGTGAACTTAGCGGTAGGCAAGAAAGACTTCTATATCGATCTTTTGTTCTATCATTTGAACCTTAGGTGCTTTGTTGTGATTGAACTAAAAGCGGTGGATTTCAAGCCTGAGTTCGCAGGAAAAATGAACTTCTATCTATCGGCTGTTGACGATCTCATGAGGAACCCCGCAGACAATCCAACGATTGGTATTCTGATTTGCAAGAGGAAGGATAATTTCATTGCAGAGTATGCGCTTCGAGACATTCACAAGCCGATGGGCGTGGCTGAGTATGAAACGAAAATCGTCTCCTCATTACCTAAAAAGCTCAAAGGACAGCTGCCAACCATTGATGAAATTGAGGCTGAGTTAAGCGCAATCCCCGCTCAAAAAATAAAAAGAGTAAAACGAAAGAAGGAAAGTTGAGTATGGCGCATAGATTGATGGGTAAAGTAGCTCTTGTTACTGGAGCAGCTCAGGGGATCGGAAGAGCATGTGCAGAGTTATTTGCAAAAGAAGGTGCATTTGTTTTTCTCTCTGATATTAATGATGATGTAGGGAAAAAAGCTGCCTTGGAAATCGGCTCTCATGCTCAGTATCTCCATCTGGATGTGCAAAATGAAAATGATTGGGATGTGGCTGTTGGGCAAATCATTAAACAAAAGAAACAGTTGGATATCCTCATCAACAATGCTGGCATTACTGGATTCCAAGAGGGATTTGGGTTGCAAGACCCAGAAAACGCCTCTTTAGATAGCTGGAGAAAGGTACACGCAGTCAATTCAGATGGTGTTTTTCTTGGCTGTCAAAAGGCAATCCAGTGCATGAAGCAGAAGAAAGGCTCAATAGTGAATATTTCTTCTCGCTCAGGTATGGTTGGAATTCCTGGAGCAGCCGCTTATGCAGCTAGTAAGGCAGCTGTTCGCAATCACACGAAAAGTGTCGCTCTTTACTGTTGTGAAAAGGAATATGATATTCGGTGTAACTCTATCCACCCCGCCGCTATCTTGACGCCCATGTGGGAACCGATGCTGGGTAGTGGGGTAGAAAGGGAAGGACGATTGGCTCAGATTGCCAAGGATATTCCAATGCGTAGACTAGGAACGCCTGAAGATGTGGCATATGCAGCGCTTTTCTTAGCTTCCGATGAAGCAAAATATATTACTGGTATCGAGTTGACTGTAGATGGAGGGATTCTTGCTGGAAGCAGCGCGTCTCCTAAAAAAGAAGAAGAGTAAGGTTTTGTCAATTACAATTGGGCAACAGCTTGTTGCCTAAAATGGGATATAATGCAGCGGAGATTATAAAATGGTATTTCGACAACCATCAGCATTAAAGGCCAACGATAAAGTAGCCATTGTCTCACCGTCTTCTGGTATGCCATATTTTTTCCCTTGGGTATATGAACAGGGTTTAGATCGTTTAAAACAAGTGTTCCAGCTTGAACCAATCGAATTCCCGACCGCTCGCCAAAGTCCTGAATACTTATCTCGGAACCCAAAAGCACGAGCGGAAGATATCAATAGGGCATTTGGTGATCCATCGATCAAGGGCATCATTGCAACGATAGGTGGAAATGATCAAATCAGAATTCTTCCCTATTTGGATAAGAAAATAATCGGAGAAAATCCCAAAATCTTCATGGGTTATAGCGATTGCACCAATCTACATTTGTTGCTGTGGAATCTGGGTATTATTTCTTACTATGGTGGCGCAATAATGACGCAATTTGCCATGGGAGGAGGTATGCAGGAGTATACGGTCAACTCAATTAGAAAGGCTATTTTTGAGCCCCCCATTGGACAAGTGTTCGCTGCTTCTGAGTATAGTGATGCAGATTTAGATTGGGGCGACAAACAGAATTTAAGTAAGAAACGTCCTATGTACCCAAGCCACGGATGGATTTGGCATAATGATAAACACAGTATAATTCAGGGGCGACTTTGGGGAGGATGTCTTGAGGTGTTGGACCTTCACCTTTCGGTTAAGCGGTATTTACCCGACCTTGCCCAATTGAATGATGCTATTCTTTTCATAGAAACTTCAGAAGAAATGCCTTCTGAGGGGTTTGTATATCGTTTTATTGCTGCTCTCGCTGAACTGCATATGTTAGAAAAATTTCAAGCTATCCTAATGGCTTATCCAAAAGCACAGTTTTGTGATAAAGCACCAGCTGAAGGTAGAGAAGCTTTTATTATAAATCAGCAGAAGGCTGTAAAAAGCGCTCTACAGGATTACGATGTTGATATCCCTGTCATTTTTAACATGAACTTTGGTCATACCGATCCTCAAATAATTATTCCAAGCGGTGGCCATGTGAAAATTAATGGCTCTTTAAAAATGATCGAATTTTGTTAATTTATTTTACAAAAAAGTCTATCAAAACATTTTCCTAATGCGTAAAAATTGCGTAATTTTCATAAAATCTCTCCTGATTACAACTGACTTCTCTATGAGAAGTCAGTTTTAGGTGGCGAGATTAGTGATCTCTTTGTTGTCATTTAATCCAGTTTTTTCTACACTCTTGCCCTTTATGGAGAAGGGTATATGGGTGCGATTAGAGAAAGCAAAAAGAAAGATGGGTCGGTTACGTATCATGCCGAGGTTCGTTTAAAAGGCTATCCCCCACAAAGGGAATCTTTTCGTACAAGGACATTAGCGAAAAAATGGATTCAAGACACAGAATCTTCGATTCGAGATGGTAGGCATTTCCGTATTGCCGAAGCAAAAAAGCACACTGTCAAAGATTTAATAGATAGATTTACTTCTCAATGGCTATCGCAGTTTCCGCATAGGGTGGTTAGGCAAACGGCTTATCTTGCTTGGTGGAAAGACCGCTTAGGGCACTTATTGCTTTCAGATTTAACTTCTGCTGTTTTGGCAGATGCTCGTGATGCCTTGCTTGCAGAGAAAACTCCAAGAGGAAACATTCGTAACCCTTCGACCGCTAATAGGTATCTTGCAGCTTTTTCCAGGGCTTTGACGATAGCAATGAAAGAATGGGGATGGATAGATGACACCCCAATGAGAAAGGTTTCCAAACCATCCGAAGGTAAAGGAAGAAATCGCCTCCTCAGTATTGAAGAGAAGAATCGCCTTTTACAAGCCTGCCAGAAATCTCCAAATACACATCTTTACCCTATCGTTTCGCTTGCTCTTTTGACTGGTATGCGATTTGGAGAAATCGTGAATCTCAAATGGGAAGATATCGATTACACTGGACAAACCATTACTCTCGAAAAAACAAAAAATGGCGAAAGACGAATTCTTCCCCTGACTCCAGCTGTCATCAAAATATTTGCTCTTAGCCGCAATACAGATATTGCAACAGGACTTATTTTTAAGCCCAATAGTCCAACTAATCGGTCTGGCTTGGTAGATATCAGGAATGCCTTTGTAAAAGCCTTAAAACAAGCTGAAATATCGGACTTCAGATTTCATGATTTACGTCATGCTGCCGCTTCTTATTTAGCCATGAATGGAGCTGCTCAAGGAGAGCTAATGGCGATTTTGGGACACAAAACCCCCGCCATGACTAGACGCTATGCCCATTATAGCCAAAAGCACGTCGCAACACTTATGGAACGCATGCATAACAACATCGCCCAAAGTTAAGACAATGGCTAAATGCAAATACAGAACTCTTGCTTTGAAAATGGAAGAATTGCTCCAGGGGATGGCGCAATTTATGGAAAAGACTAAACATAATCTTCTCCTAAGTCTAAGTTCGTATATGTAATATTGTGCGTATACGTATTAATTCTGTCTACAGAATTCAGGATTTTAGACTTTTCAGAAAAGCTATTGACCCTAACGTATACGTCATTGTGTATATTGAGAGCATCTTTTAATATCATAGGGATATTAAAAGGATGAAAGGTCGATGGCTTATACAGTTAAAAAATTAAGTGAACTCTCAGGAGTAACGGTTCGGACTCTCCACTTTTATGAAGAGGAGGGACTCCTTAAACCCTCATATTATGGGTCTAATGGATATCGGTACTACGAGGAGAAAGAGCTGCTCCAGTTACAACAAATCCTATTCTTCAAAGAGCTTGGTTTTACGATAAAGCAAATCAAGAAAGTTATAGGAAAGGGTGATTTCGATCAGCTTTCTGCTCTTCATTCACATGGAAAATCTTTGAATCAAGAGTGGGAGAAAATTGGGCAACTGCTTAAGACCATCGACAAAACGATCAATCATTTAAAAGGAAAAAAGAAAATGAAAGATAAAGAAATCTTCGATGGTTTCAACATCACCTTAGTGAAAAAAGCAAAAGGGCATGAGCCTTACTCTGCTGCAGAAGAAATTGTCGGTAAGAGTGTAAGAAACTCGACTAAAAATGCCGAGGACGTTGAGAAAAGGGGCAAAGCATTTTATGAAAATGCTACAGAGACAGCACATGCCATTTTCAGGGAACTTGTCCATTGTATCGAAAAGGGATTGGTTCCAGGCTCTTCCGAAGTACAACGCATTATCAAGAAACATCATGCATTTACAGACAAAATCCAGGATGCAACCCGCGAAGTTTATAAGGCAATGGCTCAGCTATATCAGGAACACCCTGAGTTTAGAAAGCAGCTGGACCCGTTCCACTCAAAACTTGCTGAGTTCATGTCTGAAGGGATGATGATTTTTGCAGATAGGGAACTAATACCATTTATCAAAAATAACTTTTAGTCGTTGCCCATTCTCTCGTACACAATTGACGCACAGCACCGATAGTTGAGCAGAAAGAGTTCCAAGCATCGCAACAACTATCCAGAATATGTTCATACGAATCAAAACAGCG
>CAZEYJ010000019.1:0-10589 GCA_964516795.1 uncultured bacterium | reverse complement strand
CGTTTTTTAGATGGAGGACAACCCCTCTTGCAGGCAATCGATGAAAGAAGGTTTTAGGAAGCTGGTGAAATGGTCTAATGACTAGCTGGGTCCTTGAGACGTTTTCCGGGATTTTCCATAACTGGAGGCTTTTCCATCCATCAGGATCTAGAGGTGAAATGGTCACAGCTTGGAGGTCGGGGAGTAGATCGAAGGGAAAAGGTTCTAAAAAGGAGTTGCCGTCTTGGGTAATCCTTAAGCAAAAGGTGAGTTCTTTAAGGTTTGGGCAGGTTTGGACTATTTTGTCCCATGTTTCATCGCTTTTATGGGAAAAGCGGGAAAAATTAAGGGTCAGTTTGTTGATGCTGGAGCCGAACAGATGTAGAGATTCTGCCGATGGATCACTGATGGAATGAAGGGTCCAATAATCTGAGCCGATATCGCGATCTGTTTCAGTGTAGGTAAGCTGGGACTTGTTTCTACTGTCGTAGAGCAATTGTCTGATCAGCCAGACGGATTTGGTGGCAATAGCCCACGAGGCCATTTTTCTTTTGACCTCATAAGAAAATAAATAGAGCTGATCGCTAAATAGGGCTTCGATTTTTTTTCTTTCAGCAGGGTTAATGGGAAGTAGCTTTCTGTGGAACAGCTCGAGGGCATAAAAGTATTCGGGTTGAAAGGTCGCTGCTTCCAGAGGGGTGATCAATAGGAACCGATTGGGGTTGGCTTGGATTTTTTCGATGAACTCGACTGCCCAGCTGATCGATTGGAAGGAGAGGGATTGAAAAGATCCGTCGAGCTCATGGGTTTTAATCAGTTGAAGTCCTTGCGGAGAGGAGAGGAGAGGGGCAATCGGTAGATCGAGGTGATGCTTGTTAAAACCGACACGTATTTTAAGTCGGTTTAAAAGATAGGACTTTTGGGAATAGAGGAATGCACAGGAAGTCAAAATCTCAGAGAGTCTTTCAGGAGAGAGTGTTTGTTTTTTGAGGTGTTGGGAGATTGTCCGAGAGAGGCTTTTGAAATGAGGGGTAGAGTCTTTTAAAAGGTGGTGCCGGTGGATGAAAAAATAAAGGAAGAGAGGGAAGTTTTCAGGGGCCAGAGAGGAGATTTGAGAAGGATCTGAGAGCATCTTGTAAAAAAGAGGCAGTTCATCGTTTTGGCTGCGGGCCTCAATGCTTTGTTGAACCGATTTCCAAAAAGGGGAAGAGCAGGGGTATTTTGGAGAGATGCCGTGCAAATGGGATTTCAGCGGTTCTTCAAATGAATCGAACAGGAAGAGCAGGTCATAAGGGCCCCAGTGTTGAAATGCGCTCCAGATTGCCTCATCTTGAGGTTGGACCAATTCCTCAAGCGACAGGATGTGTTCGGTTAGGCTTTTGCAAGGCGCTGCCGATCCCAGTTGACAGCAGCAGTAAAGGGTACAAAGCAGACAGAGGCAGTCATCCCACTGTTTTCGAGAAGGCGTGAGAGAGATTTCAATGTCGATCAGCGCGCAGTTTTTAAGGGCTTTTAAGAGTTTTACAGCGGCGTGAAGGTCGGCAAACAGAGGGAGTTTTTTGCTGATATGGATGGAAACGGTGCAGGGGTGTTTTTTCTTTTGGATTGATAGAAAGGAAAATTCTTTTAAGTAATTAATGGCATGTTTTTCTAGTTCAGGGCTTTGCAGGTGTTGAGCTTGCTCTGTCAGTTCTGCCGTTTTGAAAGGGTCATTATGGCATTGCCTGAGGATGACTTCGATAATGGTTTTTCGGTGCTTTTCAAAATTTTTGATCTGAAGGTAATTGGCGATATGCAACAGATCTGTCAATTCGTCGACAGAGAGGAATTGGGGACAGTTTTTTTTGGGATGAAAGAGTTGATCATAAAGTAAAGGAAAACCTCTTGCGAGGCTTCCCGTTAATTTGAGAGAGGTGATCGATAGCATTCCAGATTGTTTGGATACCCATAAAGAAGAGAGAAGCAGTTCGCTTTTTGCTGCAATAGGCCAAAAAGGAACTGAAATGGGGCTCATGTTCTCTAATTCGATGGAAAGCTGTTTTTCTTTAATTCGGTTTTTTAAAGAAAGAGAGCTCTTTGCTTCCACAAGGAGGGATTCAGAATAGCTGGGATCGAGGCGCCCTTCTTCCATTGCAGAAAGAAGATAGTCGAACAGGGCGAGCCTTAAAGATTGAAGAGAGATGCAAAGGTTTTTGTTGTGGTTGAGAAAAAGAAAAAAGCGATAGCTTTGCAATACTTCTGCATGACGCCAGTTATCTTCAGAAGGTGTTGTTGTTCCTGCTTGAACCATCCATTCTTGGAAGAGCCGGTAGTCATGGATGATCTGCTCTTGGGTCAGTGGGCTGTAGGCAGAGGATTTGAGGAGTTGAGAGAATCGAGGGTTTTGTTCTTCAGGGCAGAAGAAGGCCGTGAGGGTCACCATTTCAAAACTTGAAGGGAGGTTTTCAATCGAATAAAACCGTTGATTGAAAGCATTTTGACAGATCTGTTTAAGTTTTGGGAGTTCTAGCAAATAAGAGAGCTCAAGCAGTTCAAGATGCACATTTAAATCGGCCTTCATAAGGGCAAGTTCATCAAAGGTCTGGATGAGAAGGCAAAAGGCTTTGTCGCTTAGTTTATCGATGAGTTTTTTTTGGCGGGGATGCTGATCGGGGGAAAAGAGATATTTCGAAAGCACGGGGGAAAAGAAGAGGAGGCGGGTCGGCGTGACCGGATGCCAGCGAAATCTTTCATCGGTTTCTTTGTAGGTGTGCAACTCCATATTGGAAAGAAGGAGTAAGATGCTTTGGCATTGTTGGGGCGATAGAGATCCGCTTCTAGCAAGTTCCTTGAGAACTTTTTTGCTTTCTTTGAGATCAGCCCAGCTCTGGGAGTTTTTTATATTGATCGCATTCCGGAGCCGGTCGATCCATTTTTCAGCATGATCGCTAATTTCAGCAGAAGGATAGGAAAGAGAAAAAGGATTGACAGGTGTTTTTTCTAAAGAGGAAATCGTTGTCATCGCACATCCTCAAATTAGAGACTGTTAACAGCTTCTTAGAGACGGAAGTCGTCACCGAAGTAGCTTGCGCGGGCCTCTTTGTTCTCGAGCAGTTCATCGACTGTTCCCGACATGAGGACTTTTCCATCCCGGATGAGATAGTTCCTATCGACGATGGAGAAGATCTCGCGGGCGTTGTGGTCGGTGATCAGAACGCTGATCTCTTTGGCCTTAAGATGGCGGATCATGGTCTTGACGTCGTTGACCGCAAGAGGGTCGATGTTAGCAAATGGTTCGTCGAGAAGAAGGAGGGAGGGGCGGATGATCAGCGCACGGGTGATTTCCAGGCGCCTTCTTTCTCCTCCCGAGAGGCTGCATGCTTTTTTCTTGGCAAGGTGTGTCAAATGCAGTTCCTCGAGGAGTTCTGCCAGCCGCTGCTTCTTTTCCGCTGAGGAAAGATCGAGGGTCTCAAGGATGCAGAGGATATTTTCTTCAACGCTTAAACTGCGGAAAACCGAGGGTTCTTGAGCAAGATATCCCATCCCCATTTGGGCCCGCTCGTGAATCGGCAGATGGGTGCATTCCTGGCCGTTGAAAAAGACTTTTCCCGCATCAGGCTTGATCAGGCCGATCGTCATGTAGAAAGCTGTGGTTTTTCCGGCGCCGTTGGGGCCAAGCAGTCCGACGACTTCCCCTCTGCCGACATGGAGGCTGAGGCCGTTGACAACGGGTCTTCCTCCGTACACCTTCACGAGGTTTTCAGCTCGAAGGATGGGGCCGTGGGAATGGATTTTTGGGGCCGGAGGCTGTTCCACAGGTTTTGGCCTTGCAGAAGCTAAGGAGAGGTTATCGAGGCTGATCTGCATTTTAGGCGGTCTTAATTTGCTCATGAGGCAGCCTTGAGTTGAGGGAAGAGTTGTTGCAGCAGGGCATTTTCTTCAGCGCTAAAGGAAAATTGGACATTGCCAACCCCTTTGACAGATTGCTGCTTGGTTTGAGGGTCTTGGGTAATGTGGACCTCGTTTGCGCTGAAGCGGGCGCCTTGCGCTTCATCCCAGAAAAGGACTTTTTTCCCGGGATTTGCCGAAAGGATCAGCGTGTGTGTTGTCAGAGAATAGTGGAGCCTGTCGGCAACACCGCAGCGGGGAGGCTTTTGGATATCAAGAGAGCTCAGGCGGACTCCTCCTTTGAGAGAAAGGGCGACAGGCTGGATCTGGTTGTCGGTAATCGAGTATTCGCAGGTCGCTTCATTGGCATAGATCGAGAGTTCTTTATCTTCGTAATAGATCTGTTGATGACGGGAGACTTTGCCATCAGTTTTGGGGCTGTCAAGGGTCGCTTGGAGTTTTTCCCGATCCAAAATTGCTGTGCCGTGGCAGAAGATCTTGTGGATCCCTTCATGCTGGGGATCTTTATAGTAGAGAGTGGTGGGGCCGTGGGCGCGGATCGCTTTGAGGACCCGTTTGCCTTTGATGATCGGTTGCTCGATCTCAAGGTAGTCTTCCGTTTCGATCGTTTCCATTCCTTCATCATGGATGAGGACATTGCCTTTTAAGGTCAGCAGGTGCTTGAGGTTGTCCCAAGTCAGATGGTCGCATTGGAAGACGAGCTGGCCCTGCTGTATATGGGGAATGAGGGAAGAGGCAAGGAGCCCGTTAGGGTGAAGAAGCGAGAGTTTTTCATTGAGCAGATCGATATCGGCAGAGTCGGCGTCGATGATATCGCTCTCATGTGTCAGACGGCATCGGGTCTTATCGTCTTTCGGATAAGCGGTGATCAGTCCTTGGAATTCTTTTGATCCCGTTTTTTCTGCTGAAGGGAGCTGCTTCCGATACAGGGCTTTATCGGCTGTGATATGGAAGCTCTCTGCATAGTGGATCTCGACGTCGGTTCTGGCTAAAACGCTTTCCACTTCATAATCGGCTTTTTTCCCTTCTTTCTCCTGTTTTGAAAAGTTAAGTTCAAGTTCGCGGCTGAGCAGTTGCAGAGGGAGTGGTTGCTGATTTTTTTTAGCCTTTAGGGTATCTGTGTAGCTGACCTTGTCTTCTTTTTCAGCGAATAGGGTCCCTTTGAGCGCTATGAAGTCTAGCTGAGCATCGGCACATCGGAGCTCTGCGTTGCTTTTAAGGGCTAAAATGACATCTTTGCGCAGCTGGATCTGTGAAAAAGGAAAATCTTTAGCGGTGTTGTCCTGTTTTTGTAAATTGGCTTCTTCCGCCATCATTTTTCCCAGGCCATGGTCGAGAACGACATGTCCTGTCAGAACTAAAGATTGCCCGTCGTAAGCTGCGTTGGTCGAAGAGAGAGAGCCTGATTCAGGCATTTGTTCTGCAGAAATCAGAGGAAGGGAGGTCAAGAGAAGGGAGGTCAATTGGACGATGAATGATCGGCTCATGGCTTATCCTCACTTGGTTGGTTAAGCAACGCTTTAAAGTGTTGCGCTTGGAATTGGGGGGTTTTCCCCGTCACAGCAAAAGAGACATCCTGTGCAACGCCTCTTAAGAAAGGAGCGTGCTTAGCTAAATTTGTCGGCAATTCCTTTCCTTCCAGCCTGTAGAGGGAGAGGGTAACTGATTGCGCAAGAAATTGCTGGACCGTATAGCAGTAAAGTCCTTCCTCGGCTTCGAGGTAGCGCATTTGCTGCACTGCTTTGTCCTGCGAAGGAGTCTGCTCGATTTTATCTTGCATCCAGCAGCGCATGTTTTCAAGTTTTTCGATCAGGTCGAACCGGGAGCCTTCGGGTTTTAGAGTCAACAGAGAGGATTCGCTTTCGATCCGATATTGCAGCCTGGAGTTGTCCTCTTGAGCAAAATGGATCTCTTTGACAACGCCTTGGCGATTTTGGTCCGCTGTTTTAGCTAGGTTTTTGACGGAAGCGTCCTCGAGTTTTTCTTTTTGCTTGCGGTAGGCAGCAAAGTCTGAATCGCGGACATGGCCAATACAAAGCCCCCATAGCAGGGCCAGGAAGCAGAAGCTCAAGGAACTCAACAATGTTATGCGTTTGAACATGCCACGTCAGCCTCGGATCGCTTGATAGATCAGATGCAGCTCTTTAATTAATTTAGGGAGTTCTGAAAAAGGATAGACCGATTGTTTGTCGCTTTTAGCGTGTTCGGGATCGGGGTGGGATTCGATAAAAAGGCAGTTGCAGCCGGCAGCAATAGCCGCTCTTGCCAATGTTGGAATGAACTCGCGCTGTCCTCCTGAGGAGGTCCCGAGCCCCCCTGGAAGCTGGATTGAATGGGACGCATCATAGCAGACGGGGAATCCCAGTTGTTGCATGATCGGGATGCAGCGCATGTCGCTGACGAGATTGTTGTATCCGAAGGAGGTCCCTCTGTCGGTCAAAATAATCCGGTCGTTTTGAGTCGAAAGGAGCTTGTCGACGACATTGCCCATATCCCAAGGGGCCATGAATTGTCCTTTTTTGGCGTTCACGGCAGCTCCGCTTTTGCCGGCAGCTAGGACGAGGTCGGTCTGCCTGCACAGGAAGGCTGGAATTTGGATGATGTCGCAGACTTGTCCGGCGGCAAGGGCCTCTTCGGGAGTGTGAACGTCTGTCAGGACCGGGACGTTGAATTCTTTTTTGATCTTTTCAAGGATTTTAAGGCCTTTTTCAAGGCCCGGGCCTCGGAAGGAGGCATTGGCGGAGCGGTTGGCCTTGTCGTAGCTCGACTTGTAGATGAAATTGACCCCTTTGAGGTCGCGGAAGATCAGGCATAACTGTTCTGCTGCGGCAAGAGCATGCTCTTCGCTTTCGATGACGCAAGGCCCCGACATCACCGCTAAAGGCTCCTCAGGTCCGATAAAAAAATCTTGAATAGGGACTTTCTTCATAGACAATATATTGAGCCTTGCTCAGGTTTTATTCAATGGGAAAATTTCTTTTCTTATTCGAGGCGGGCGAGTCCTTTGGCCCTGCTTTTTTCGAAGGCATAGCAGAACAAGGAAACAGCAAGGGAGAGGTAGACCACATTGAGCCCTATGCTAATCCAGAAATAAGAGGCTGAAAACGCCCCTCCTGATAAAATTGTCCGCATCCCTTCAAAGATGTAGGTCGTCGGCAAGGCCCAAGAGATGGCCTGGGCCCATTCAGGGAGGACCTCGACCGGATAAAAGACGGCGCTGAAGGGGGCGAAAAGGAATGCAGTCATCCAGGCGAACATCTCGACCCGATGTCCCCAATAGATGATGGCGCTGGATGAAATGAAGCTGAGCATCCAGCCGAAAATGATCAAAGAGGCGGTAAAGGGAAGGAACATCCAGCCGATTGAAAAGACATTTAAGGAATAGAGCAAGTAGACGACAAGGGCCCCAAAGCTTATTGTGACCAGCAATTTAGCAAGGCTGAGGAGCAATATCCCTGCGATCCATTCTGAGAGTTTTAGCGGAGTAGAAAAGAGATTGACCAGGTTCCGGTGCCAAAATTCCATCAATAGGCTGACCGAGATGTCGATCGATCCTCGCCAGGCGATCTGCCAGAAGACTAGGCCGGTCAGCAAGACCAGGGGGAGCTGCCCCATCGGGGTATAAGACTGGATCCACACCGAGGTCAAACCCCAGAGCAAGATGTCGACAAGGGGCCAATAGAAGAGGTCGGAGAGTTGGTGAAGCCCCTTTTTAAGCACGTAGAAATAACGGAGGAAGATCCCTAGGATCCGGTGGATGCTCATGATGGTTTCTCCGAAATTTGGAGGAAGTAGTCTTCAAGCGAGGGTTCTTTGATCGAAATCGTTAGATAGGAGACACCTTCTTTCATCAAGGCGTTTAAGAAAGGGGGGATCTGCTGCTCATCCAGGAAGAGCTGGATGACCCGGTGTTCGGCTTTGTAGGCCAGCCCCGCTTTTTCCGCCAAGGAGATCGTCCTTTTCATCCCGTCTGCAATCGTCAGTTGGACCCGATGGGATGAGACGCTTTTTGCTAAATTTTTCGGTAGGTCGTCGGCGATGATTTTACCCCCTTTAAGGAAGATCGTCCGGTCGCACAGGTCGGCGACTTCTTCCATTTTGTGGGAGGTAAAAAGGATCGACAGTCCCGTTTTTTTTCTTTGTTCTAAAAGAAATTTGCAGACATCGATCGAAACATCGGGATCAAGAGATGCTGTCGGCTCATCGAGCAAGACGATTTTTGGGTTAGTAAAAAATGCTTTGACAAGCATCAGGCGGGTGATCTGCCCGGCAGATAGGGAGGAAACCGGCTTGTGCTTTTTATCGAGGATCCCAAATTGGTCGAGCAGCTCATCGGCCCGCTTCTCATAGTTGGAAAGACCGTAAAATTGGGCAAAGCAGCGCAAGTTCTCTGCAATGGTCAGGATCGGCGGCAGACTTGTATAAGTGCTTGCAAATGAGACTTGCTGTAAAATTTCAGAGCGGTGTGAGGCAAAATTCTTCCCAAAGAACTCGATGGTCCCTGAAGTCATCGACAAGGTCCCGAGCAGCATTTGGATCGTCGTCGTCTTCCCCGAGCCGTTGGGCCCTAGCAAACCGAGGATCTCCCCTTCTTTTAAAGAAAAGCTGATTCCATCGACTGCGACAAATGGTTTTTTCCCGCCGTAAATCTTGGTGAGCTGTTTAACGCAAATAATAGGATTGTCCATAGGAAAACCAGTCTACCTCAATCGCTCTTTTCTTCAATGGGAAAAATTGCCCTGAGCTTTTCCCTTTGTGCGGGAAAAGCGAGATTGTTCAAAACTATTTTTTTATTTAGGCTCTGCCATGTCTTGAATTGTAAGCTCGATCGCATCGATCAGCCGGATGATATTGTCTGCAGCATGGTTTTCCCCCCAATTCGAGCCGTCTTTTATTGGCCTCTCGGCTAAATCCTGTATGCGTAAATAGATCTTGCTGCGCTCATCTTTAGGGAATGTTTGAAATCTCTGCCGCAGTGTCGCAATGACGGCTTTGGTAAAAGCAAGCGGGTCGGAAAAAAGACTTTTCTCTAGTTGAGAGGGAGCGTTTGCAGAAGAAGAGATTTCTGTCCATGTTTGGTCGATCTGCTCTTTGAGTTCCTTAGAAAGCTGTTCAAAAGCGGTTTGAAGGGCGGCCTCATCGCCCCCTCGATGGATTTCTTGGCATAGAAGAGCTAACGGCGAGCGGCATTCATAGGTTGAACAGGAAGCATATTTGTGAATGAAGTCTTGAAAAGTCAGGCCCGTACTGAGAGCAGGGGGATCTTGGAGGTCTTGGTCGAAAACGCAGATAAGGGGGTTTTTTTCGAGAAAAAAATAGCTGAGTTGGGTGAGATGGTTGATGCCCATTGGAAGGTAAATAAGGCAATTTTCCTTAAGGTCGAGCCATGTCAGACGGGTCAGGCTGCCGATTGTGCAAGGGAGGCTCGTCAGATAATTTTTATTGATGGAAAATGAGGTCAATTGGGTCAGATAGCCGATCGTATGGGTCAGGTTTGAAAGTTGGTTCCCATTGAGGTGAAGAGATGTCAGGCGAGTGAGATTGCCGATGGAATCGGGCACTTGTGTCAAGTGGTTGCTGTAAAGATAGAGTTTTTTAAGGCGGGAGAGATCGCCGATCGAGGAAGGAAGGTTTATCAGTCGATTGTCATGGAGCTGCAGTTCTGTGAGCTGCGTCAGCTTGCCGATCGAAATGGGGAGGTTTTCAAGCCGGTTACTGCTTAGGTCAAGGTTGACTAGGTTAGTGAGATGGCCGATCTGTTCAGGAAGTTGGGAAATCTTGTTTGTCGGCAGTTTAAGGTGGGTGAGTTGAGACAAGTTGCAGATTACAGAAGGAAAGTTTGTAAATCGATTGCTGTTAAGAAAAAGCTTTTTGAGTTGGGAAAGATTGCCAATTTCTGAGGGGAGGCTGGTCAGCCGATTGTGTTCAAGACAAAGTTCTGTTAGTTGGACGAGGTGGGTGATTACAGGCGGGAGGTATGGAAGTCTGTCGTTATAACAGGTCAATGTCGTGAGCCGGGGCAGGTTTTTGATCTCAAGTGGAACGATGATTCCGGACATATTGGGAAAGTCTAGTTGGGTAATAGAGCTCATTTTGGGAGCATTTTCCGGATCGTTAAGCCACAAACGGACAGCTTCTAGTCCGATAGGGATCGGGGCGCCTAGAAAATTGATTTTTTGTTGAATGCGCGTCCAAGCGGTGCGGAGGGAATCGTCGAGTTTATTCTGCATCTCCTCATAGAGCCGAGGTTCAAATCCTAATACGGCTGAAGTATAGGGAATGGGCGCTCCTTTATTCCTGAGTTCGGTTGTTAATTGAGAGAATCGGCTGAAATAGGCAGGCCCAAGGTCTTGTGCCTTGCGAAATAGATGGGATTGGTCGTATGGATCGGGTTCTGTAACAAAAGAGAGCCAAGCTGAGCTGATGATTTGAGCCGCAAAGCGATCGATAAAGAAGAATCTGTTCACTAAAGACCGAAGAGATGGGTTTGCGACCTTGTTGTGCAGGGTTCCCCAGCAAGGGCCAAGGAGATCGCTATCGATGAGGCGGTGCCATTTCCGATTGACTTTTCGAATGTTGCAGAAGAGTTGTTTTTCTTTTCCGTCTCTTGTTGCAAAGCGGAAGATCAAACCTAAAACGTCGTCGGAAAGAAGATCGATTGGAGCTAGGACCGGAGAGTGTTTTTCATGGAAAGAGGCTTCTTCTTCTTTTTTTAAAGAGGG
>CAZEYJ010000018.1:0-13098 GCA_964516795.1 uncultured bacterium | reverse complement strand
GCCTATTTAAATGAAAACCCTGAAAAACGGGTCGTTTATCGCAATCCCTTCTTGAGTCCTTATATGGATCAGGATAATAATGTACACCTTCGAGTAGCGGAGTGGATTCCGGTCGATATGCCTGAGGGGATTTTCCCTCCGGCCCCATTGTTTGATCAATGATACAAGGAGAGTAGCGTGGGAATTGAGTTAATGATCATTGCTTCCGTTTTTATCGCTGCGTCGAATTATTGCATGCGGCGCAGTATCGATTCGGGAGGGACGTCCAAAGCCTTTTTGATGATCCAGTTATCACTGGTTTTCCTTGTCGCTGTTCTTCTCAATCCAGTTCGGACAGGAAATTATGCATGGAGCGGCTGCATGGCTCTCTTTGGGCTGGCTGGCGGGATCGTTTTAGCTGTGATGATGATTTTCCTTGGAAAAGCTCTGGAAAAGGGGCCTCCGGGATTGACTTTTGCAGCATTAAACGGGTCGACAGTGATGCCCATGTTGCTGATGGTCTTACTGTTCGGAGCTCCTTTTGGATATGTTTATACGTTCGCCAATGCAATAGGGTCTTTGCTCGTTCTGATCGGGCTCTTCTGGGCAGGGCGAGGGGCGGCGCATTCGGAAAAGCAGATGCAATGGGCAGCCTTCGTTGTCGGGGCTTTTCTTTTGCATGTAATTTTTTTGGTTTTTATGCAATGGAGGGCGCTTTTCATTAATTTTCCAGGGGAAAATGGACTTTTTCTTTCATTTGATGTGAATGATGCAAAAAGCCAGTGGTTTATGCCGATGGTCTTCTTTGCGGCAGCTGCGATCCAAGCGGTTGTTTATTTTTTCACGCAGAAACGTGTCCCCAACTTGCCTGAAGTCATTTATGGGGTTTTAGGGGGCGTAGCCAATGGGGTCGGCACATTTTTTATGATTTGGTCGACAGAGGTCTCAACCCCTTTTGAGCATGCGATGATCTTTCCCATTTTTTCGGTGAGCATTATCCTATGTTGCAATTTGTGGGGCCAATGGCTTTATAAGGAGAAGGTGAACTGGCTAGCGAATGGATGTTGCCTGCTTGGAATTTTAGTTGGCACATTTGATTGGCGGGTTTTGTTTTCATCTCCATAAAAAAGCCTTTTTTTCTCAATGCGGGCGATATTTAGAAAAACATGCGCTCCAAGTTTTTCAAAAAAAAGTTGCAATATCAATAAAGAATTTGCATATTGGGTTTAAGCGATTAGGCTATCCGAATGGATGCCGAGTGGCTTGTTCATGATTTTGTCCAAAAATTGAACAAAATTTTTTGCGCCAAAACAGCGTGTTCGAGCAAGTTGTTGCTACATGTTTTGCGTAAGATGAGTGATTAAAAAAGGAACGTTTCCTATGCCAACTGCCGCGAAAATCTCTAATTCTCAAAAAATCGGGCTCCTTGGAGCAA
The DNA here is from genome assembly GCA_964516795.1 of uncultured bacterium. Classification (GTDB taxonomy): domain Bacteria; phylum Chlamydiota; class Chlamydiia; order Chlamydiales; family Rhabdochlamydiaceae; genus Acherontichlamydia. The sequence goes on along the minus strand of CAZEYJ010000018.1, from coordinate 11,684 downwards.
GTGCTATTGTTTCCGGAAATATCATGAGCTCAGGGATTGCCTTGCTGCCAACGGCGCTTGCTGCCATTGGCTCTGTTACTTGCATTTCCTGGATTGTAACAGTGATCGGAGCGTTAGCCTTGGCCTTTGTTTTTGCAAAACTTGGAATTTTAGATCCCAGAGAGGGGGGGCCTGTTGCCTATTCTAAGCAACTCTCCGGTATTTTTGGTTTTCAGGCAGGACTTCTCTATTGGTTAGCTAACTGGATCGGCAATTTGGCCATCGGCATTACAGCTATAGAATATCTTTCTTATTTTTATAGTCCGCTCACAGATCCTCTCCTTCAGGGAACGCTCATCATAGCCCTAGTTTGGATTTTCACATTCATCAATTTTCTAGGCCCTAAAAAAATTGCCAGCATCGTTTTCTTTACTGTCATTTTACTGCTTGTTCCAGTTGTAGGGACCGCTTTTTTTGGTTGGTTTTATTTTTCTAAAGAAGTTTTTGTGCAAAACTGGAATGTCAGCGGAACCTCGGGCACCCAAGCTGTCTTTTTAGGCATTATCCTCACAATTTGGAGCTTTATCGGGATAGAATCAGCCTCTGTGAATGCTGGCGTTGTAAAAAATCCAAAAACAACGATCCCTTTAGCAACTCTCATTGGCACAGGATTTGCGGGGGTTGTTTATTTTCTGTCTTGCACGGTCATCTCAGGATTATTTCCAGCAGCAGCCATTGCAAAATCGGGATCTCCTTTTGGAGACAGCTTTAGTATTTTAATTGGCGATTGGGGAAAACCGGTTGTTGCGATTACGACAGCGGTTTCCTGCCTAGCCTCTCTGGGGAGCTGGATGATGCTTGTCGGGCAAGCAGGAGCTGTCGCTGCCAAACAAGGAACTCTCCCTCCGGTTTTCGCAGAAAAAAATGCCAAGGGCATCCCGGTAAAAGGATTAACCCTCACAAGTATCCTGATGACCATCGTCATGCTTCTGCTGATGGCCATCGAGCATATCAATAAGGGATCTTCTATCCAAATGTTCGATCAAATCATCTCGATTGCAGTACTGACTACAATGTTTCCCTATTTTTACAGCTGCTTACATTTTATCAATATCGATTCAAAAGGCCCCTATTTCCTTCTTCGCCTCGTCTTCTGCCTTGTCGCTGTCGTTTTTTGCTTCACGGCCTTTACTGGAGCGACGCAACTAGAACTAGCTACCGTCATAGTTCTTCTTTTACTCTGCAACTTGCTTTATTTCCTTAAATTCAAAGTCAAAGGAATGCAATATGAAAACTATCTTGATGATACCTCCTGGAGATCGTGATGGAAAAGACAATCTGTTTTTGCAGATCAAAAAAGAAATCGAAAGAAGGGGCATATTTCGGGTAGACATTTGCTCAACGCTTAATGATGTTTCGGCCATGCTGGTCATGGATATGCGCATCCACGCTATTCTTTATGATTGGGAAAACCTGACAACAAAAATTCCGCATCTTGTATTTAAGATTAATGATCAGCTTCCCGTTTTTGCCTTTAGTCTCGCGCACACAGCAAAAGATCTAGATACCAATGACCTGCTCTTTAATTTGCATTTTATCGACTACGCAAATTATTCGGAGAGTTCTGTCGTCGACCATATGGAAAGGGCTATTAATGAGTATCTCGATAAGATTCTTCCCCCTTTTACCAAAGCGTTGATGGATTATACCAAGCGGAATAAATATCCCTATTGCACTCCAGGACACTTAGGCGGCTCTGCATTTTTAAAATCGCCTGCAGGAGCTGTATTTTATGATTTTTATGGGCCAAAGCTTTTCGAATCCGATGTTTCCGTTTCCATGACAGAACTAGGCTCGCTGCTCGATCACTCGGGTCCTCACCAAATGGCAGAAGAATATATGGCCAAAACTTTTGATGCCGATCGAAGTTTCATCGTGACCAATGGGACATCGACAGCAAATAAAATTGTAGGCATGAGCATTTGCTATCAAGGCGAAACCGTTTTGGTAGACAGAAACACTCACAAGTCAATTGCGCATCTTCTTATGATGATGGATGTGGCCCCTCTTTATCTTAAGCCTACTCGCAATGCCTATGGAATTATCGGAGGGATTGCCAAAGAAGAATTTACTAAAGAGTCCATTCACAGGAAAATCGATGAGAGCAACGCCTTTGCCAAAAAAATTGGCAATGACACTCAATATAAATGGCCCTGCTATGCCTTAATCACAAATTCCACGTATGACGGAATCCTATATAAAACCAATTACATCACAGAAACACTAGACGTTAAGAATATCCATTTCGACGCAGCTTGGATTGCCCATGCCCCCTTCGATCCAATCTATAAGGGACTGTATGGGATGAGTTCAAATCCGCCAAAAGAAAAAACTATTTTCGAGACACAATCGCTGCACAAGCTGCTAGCTGCTTTTTCTCAAGCTTCCGTCATTCATATCAAGGGAAAGTACGATGAAGCCCTAATGAATGAAGCTTTTATGCTGCACAGCAGCACTTCTCCTTTTTATCCCATGGTCGCCTCTTGTGAGATGTCGGCTGCGATGATGAGAGGAGCGTCAGGGCGATTTCTCATGCGATCTTCTCTTTCTCTCGCCATGGATTTTCGCTATGAGATTAAAAAGCTGCATAAACAAAATAGCAGCGGCTGGTTCTTCGATGTATGGCAGCCAGATCAATTTGACCACAATCCTCGGTGCTGGCCTCTCAATCCTTCAAATTCCTGGCACGGATTTCACGATCTAGATTCCGACCATCTATTCCTAGATCCAATTAAGGTTACAATCCTCACTCCCGGCATAGAAAACGGAAAACTTGCAGATTTTGGTATCCCTGCGAGCATCTTAGCTAAATATTTGGAAGACCATGGAATCATTGTGGAAAAGACGGGCCCTTATAGCTTGCTTTTCCTGTTTTCTATAGGGATCGATAACGCGCAAAGTTTAAAGCTGCTCTCTGAACTCATGGAGTTTAAGAAGGAGTTTGATGCAAACTTCACCATACAAAAAATGCTTCCAGGACTCTACAAAGAAGATCCTGTTCTCTATAAAAAAATGAGAGTGCAAGAACTGGCGGAAAAAATCCATGACATCCACAAAGAATGCCAACTCACCTCTCTTCTTGTTAAAGCTTTCGATGTCCATCCTAAACAGATGATGACTCCTTATCAAGCTTATCAAGAACTGGTTCGGGGAAATATTGAGATTTGTAAACTTAAAGACGTGAAAAATAGGACCTGCGTAGAAATGATCCTTCCTTATCCTCCCGGAATTCCACTCATTTTCCCTGGAGAGATGATCGATGACGAAAGCTATGATATTTTGGAATTCCTGCTTACTCTATGCAAGATCGGCAATCAATTCACAGGCTTTTCAACCAACATCCATGGAGCTTGGCAGGAAGATGATGGAGAGTACTATGTCAAGGTGATCAAACGGTGATTGATGTGATATCAGTTGCAATCTACTGAAAGGCTGTTGGGTGAATAGATGTACATGTCTTCAGGATAGTCTGCTTCTTTTTCGATTGATAAAATGATCCAGTCTGGGGGAAAGAATTCTTTTTTATGTGCTGGAAAAGGTTCTGAATAAAGGTGATTCCATGGATAGGGAGCAACAACAGTTTTTTCTGGGTTTGTATTGAGATAAGCTCCCCACCAAGAAAAGGTTGAATTTCCAATGATGTGATGTTTCATCATTGACATTAAAAATAGGTCCATGATGTGGTCATTCCCTTCAATAAAAACGACGTTTTTGCAAAATTCAAAATGGTGCTTGCACCAATCGATACGATCGCTGAAAACGACGAACAGGCTGTCATCGGGAAAGAGTTTCGCAGCTTGTTGGTAGTAGTTCATTCCAATAAAATGAAATCCTTCCTCAACATGTTTACGTTTGCATGAAGTGCGAACATGAATGGAGACTGTCTTAGGGTGACTGAGCAGATCACCGTATTTTTGTTGGATTTCAGTTAAGTAAAAAGAGGAGGGCTTCAATATTTCTAAAAGACTGTCGCGATGGTGGTGAAATCGTTTCCAGTATTGGAAGTAGCCATCTAGGACCATGTTAGGTTGGTAGGGAATCTGCTCTGTTGAACCTATGTACTGTTCTTCTACTCGGAACATATGGGGAGGAAACGTTGATGGTATGGCTAAACGAAAAAAAATGTGGTCGCGGTTATAAGGTCTATTCCATCCTTGATAATTAAGTTCAGGGAAGATGGGAAATGCATTATAGTCCCAGGCGTAGGCAAGGGTTGTCGCTATCTGGAATAGTTGGTTGCCCAGCTGCCCCATGACATTGCAGGAAATATAAGAAGAAGAATCTTCTTTTTCATCGGCATGGGAAATAATTGTTAGAAAAACAAATAAAATAATTCTGATTTTTTTTTTTATTTCCATCGGCTAGTTTTCAGTAATATCGGTTTCGTAGTGGGTTAGGAGTTGTTCTGCCCGTTTTTCATTCATGTTTTTTAGCTGTTCATAAAGCTGCAGGGCTTGAGCATTGAGCCCTTGCTTAAAGTAAAGGACGGCGAGTTGAAAAAGGGCTTCTTTGTCCTGAGGGGTTGCTTTGAGAATGGCCTCATATTCCCGAATTTCTTCTTCAACGAGCCCAAGATCGTGAAAGATTGATGCGAGCTGTAAATGGACCCAAGGCTCTTTTGGAGCGTAATAGTCGAGGATCTTGTATTCTTCGATTGCCTTCCATGCAGCTCTTTCAAATTTTTTTTGCATTTCTGTGGTGTAATATTCAGGGGAGATCCAGATATGTTCTGCGTGCGGCTGGGAGATTTTGGGATCTTGATAGTGTGTGGCAAGCAGGCGATAGCTGTTGGCAAGGGTCGAGTGCGTTTCTAAGTCGGTTGGAGAGATTTTGACAAGCTCAATATGTTCTTTGATCATCATGAGAAGGAGGAATTCTTTCATCTGATGCAAGTCTTTCCAGTGGGTCCAAACGCTGAATTTTTGCATTAGAGGGGCGAGGGTCTTGAATGTCTTTGGAAGAGAGTAGTAAGTATATTCCTGGCGGTGAAGTTGATTGAACAGATGGTGAAGGGAGGCTCCAAGGGAGAGGTGGTATTCGTAGGAACTTTTTTCAAAAGGGAGCAGGGTCTTGCAAGCTTCTAAAAAGGTCTGGCGCAGTTCGATCAATTGCTCAGGTTTCTTTGCCTGATAGTAAAATAAGAGGACAAAGTAGGTAAACCCAGTTAAGAAAATGCCTGCGAGGGAGAAGGCTAAGATGGTAGATTTGGTCAGAAAAGAAAAGAAAAGGGCAAAAGCTAATAGTTCCAGACAGGCTAATAGGAAAAAGCTCATGTGGAAAATCGCGTAGCGACGAGTGATCTCCTTAAATTCTTCAGAGGCTTTTGCAGCATGGCCCTCTAATTGTTCTTGGAAATGCAGCGTATTTGCGCCGCGATGAAAGCTATGCTGCTTTTGTTCGAGAGATTGGGTGATTGGCATTGTTTTAGATCATTTTAGGTGTTACTTACAGAATTATCGATTCCCTGTTTGGATCATGTAGTCGATCACGCGTTGGGAGACGCCTGCATTTTTAAGGTCGATGATTTCTTGAGTTGATAGATAATATACGCTATGGGTCGCTTGGATCTGTCCGATGATGACGTTGTCGCTCAGACCATTTTCAGACATCTCCTTGATGTCCTCAACGGAGAGTTGCTGTCCTCGGTCAATGCGTTCAACGGTACGCGGAGAGTTCTGTTGCAGGACCTCCCGGTCGTCGCTGTCTAAAGAGGCGCCGATCAGTCCTCCGGCAGCGGCCCCGACAGCTCCTCCGATCAATGCCCCCTGAGGGGTCCCGCTGATCAGCGCTCCGGCGCCGACTCCAATGCCGGCTCCAGTAAGCGCCCCTGTTCCGGTCTTGCTTTCGCAGCCGGCGAGTACAAACAGTGCCATGATGGATGGTAGAACGATTGTTTTCATGCTGATCATCCTTCCTTTGTTGCCGAACACTAGTATATATCCTGCTTTTTTGTACAAATCAAGAAGTATTGCTGGAGCGATAAATCTTTGTTTTATATAGCAGCATCAATGCTGTTAGGCTACAAACACCTGTAAAAAGAAAAAGGGTGTGGTTTCCCAGTCCGACTAGGATGCCGCCGATTGCTGGCCCCAACATGGCGGCAATCGAGGTGATCGACTGATTAATGCCAAGAATGGATCCTTGCATGTCGCAAGAGGCTTTAAGAGACACGGTGGCAAGGCCGTTTGTCCAGCAGAGGGATGCGCAAAGGGTGGCCGGATAAAAGACGCTGAAGAAGAGGGCTGGAGCAAGAGAGAGGCTCAACAGAAGCAAGCAGGCGGATAGGACCGCTAGGCTGATCAGCAGTGTCTTCGCCGGATAAAAGCGGTTTGAGAGATAACGATTGACCCATAAATTGGAAATGGACCAGGTCATCCCAATGGCCATTAAACTTAAAGTAATTTCTCCTGTTCCATAATGAAAGGTTTTAATGAGTGTTATCGGGAAAAATTGCATGCATGTCACCCAGGAGAGCATGAAGCAGAAGTTGATCAGGTAGAGCATGCGTAGAGAAGAGTTGCGTATGGCAATGGTAAGATTTTGGATCCCTCGAAAAGGATTGAGGCCTGTTGAAAGGCGTGGCGGATGGGTTTCTTGAAAAACAAGGATCATCAAGATAAAGTTGAGGTAGGAGAGGATCGCCGTTATCCAAAAAGGGAGGCTGGGATTAAAATAGATGTTGTATTTTGGATCGGCTAGAATCCCTCCAAGCAGAATAGCCAGGATAAAGCTGATCCCTCCAATAGCGGCGAGCGTTCCAAAATTCTTGGCCCGGGAGTGTTGGTCCGGGCTCATGTCGGCAATTGATGCGAGGCAGATGGTGAGGTTTCCGGCAAATAAGCCTGTGATGAGCCGGCTTATAAAGAGGAGTGCTAGGCTGTTCTGGAGGATGCTCCAGCCGGTCAGCGTATAGCCGATCGCCGTCCCTAAAATGGTGAAATAGAATGCTTTTTTTCTCCCGAGCTTGTCGGAAAATTGACCGATGATAGGCGCTCCAAAGAATTGGGCCAAAGGGAATATACCGATCAATAAACCAAGAAGGACCGTTTTTTGGACGTAGGTCGTCGACTCAATGAAAAAAGGATGCATTGGATTAAGGAGCAAAGGAGTAAAAATAGGATAGATAATCGCAAGTCCGAAATTGTCGAGAAAGTAGGTGAAGAAAATCGGCAACCGCGGATGCAAGAGCTTGCGTAAGGGGTGCAGCATGGTGATACCGAACGTGTCTCAAAAATTGGTTTTGGGCAACGCGAAAGCTCTCGCAGTTGAAGTTTTTTAGAGGAGGGCTGTATTAATGCAATACAGCTTTTTGGGCTATTTTCGATATATATCGAGTTAGGCAATCTCTTTTCAAGGATTAGTTATGCTTTCGCTTTCAGAAATGGCCGTCTTGTGCCGCGAAGTTAATGCCGCCTTTTCCGGCTCAAAGTTTAGCGCAATTCGCGAAGCTGGTCTCAAAAAATGGGTCCTGATCTTTGAAAAACAGCAAAAAAAAATAAGGCTTTTAGTCTGTGCGTTATCTCCCTTCAGCCGTTTTCATTTATCAACGTTGCCTATATCGGGAAAAGAAACCGGTTTTACAAAAAAGGTGGAAGACCGGTTGGAAGGGGCCTCTTTTGCAGAAGCGTTTTTGCTAAATGAGGACAGGATCTTGTCGATTGCATTGCAAAAAGAGGGTAAAAAATTTTTCCTGATTTTTGAGCTGTGCTTTAAACATCCTAAAGTTGTGATTACTGCTCCTTCATTTGAAATTCTGGATAGTTTGGAGCCTAACGCAGAGGCAATCTATCTGCTCCCGAAATCGGCGGCCAAGCAACCTTTAGCGCCTGTTGAGGTCGATTCTCCATTAATAGAGGCCCGTTATGCCGTTTTGGAGACAAAAGCCGATTTTGAAAAAAAGGCTTCCGCAGTCAGACATCAGCTGCAGCAGCGTTTAAAAAAAGCTCTGAGCCGAGCCGATCTGCATCGGGCTGAGATCGAGGAGGCTAAGCAGTGGCAGGAAATAGCGCATATTGGGGAGCTGTTAAAAAGTCATTATCATTTGCTGAAAAAGGGGATGAGCTCTGTTGTCGTAGAGGATTGGCTAATGGGCGGAGAGGTTAGGGAAATTCCCCTTGATCCCCTTTTATCCCCTCAGGAGACTATTAAGCGCCACTTTAAGCAGTTGCGGAAGTTGCAGAAAAGAGGAGAGGTTGCGGGGATTTTGCTGATGAAGGCTGAAAATGAAAGGGCAGTTGTCCAGGGTTTTTTAGATCGGCTTGCCGCAATTGTTTTAATAGAAGATTTGGATGCATTGGCCTTGGAAGCGCGGTGTATTGCCCAAGAGCCTAAACAGCGGGCAAAGAGGGAAGAAAAAAAGCATCCTTATGCAGAGTTTGTTACGGAGGCAGGGCTTCATATTTTTGTCGGCCGCAAGGACAAGGACAATGACCGGCTGAGTTTTTCCTTTGCGCGAGGGAATGATCATTGGTTCCATGCTGCGAATGTGGCAGGATCTCACGTCGTCCTAAAGGTCCCTAAATCGGGTACTGTGGACGATGAGTCGATCCAAGATGCGCTTCAGCTGGCTTTGCATTTTAGCAAGGCTAGAGGGCGCGCCGAAGATGAAGTGACAATGACAGAGTGTAAGTTTTTGTCTAAGTCCAAGGGTTCTAAACCGGGGCAAGTGAATGTCAGCAAGCACAAAACAGTGCGTGTGCGACTCGATTCAAAGCGCCTTCAGAAGCTTCTTGGAAGGATCGGTTAACTGCTTAGTCTTTGCAATCTAAGGATAGGCTGTATGGAGAATATGAGGTCATGTCCTCAGGATATTGGACATCGTCATCGATAGGCAGGATGATCCAATCGGGAGGGAAATATTCTTTTTTGTTTGGAGGGGACAGTCCGAGATGGGGATGGTTCCAGGGATAAGGGGCGATGACGGTCTTGCTGGGGTTTGCATTAAGATAGGCCCCCCACCATGAAAATGTGGAATTGCCGATGATATTGTGTTTCATCATCGACATCAAAAATAGGTCTAAGATATGGTCATTGCCTTCGATGAACACAACATTTTTGCAAAATTCGAAGTGGTGCCTGCACCATCCGATCCGGTCGCTGAAGATGACAAATAGAGCGTCCTCGGGGAAGAAGCTTGCCGCATATTGATAGTAGCTCATTCCAACAAAAGTAAAGCCTTGAGTTTCATGCTTGTTTTTGCAAGAAGCGCGAACATGAATGGCTACGGTATTGGGATGCTCGAGCAGATCGCCATATTTGATCTGGATCTCTTCTAAATAGGATGCGGACGGGGCAAAGACCTCTAATAACTTGCTTCGGTGGTGATCGAAACGCTGCCAGCATTGTAGATAAGAGCCTTCTAAAAACAGGTCGGGTTGACAAGGGATCGGCTCCGCCGAGCAGTAATATTGCTCATGGAAGAGATGTTTCCATGGAGGGGCAGGTGTTGAGGAGTCTAGTCGGAAGAAGAAGTTGTCTCGGTTGTAGGGACGATTGGCCCCTTCTTGATTAAGGGATGGAAAAATAGGGATGGCGCCATAATCCCATGCATAGGCAAGTGTTGTAGCGATCTCAAAAAGCTGGTTCCCGAGCTGCCCTAAGACTTCGCAGGAGACATAAGGAGCAGTGCGCCCCTCTTGTTGATGAGCGCCGGCGCTGATTGAAAGGATAGGCAGGGCCAGAAGAATGGAGCTTCCGCATAGTTTGGAAATCGATTTTTGAAGTTGTTCGGGTACAAGCATCATTTGAGTTGATCGTTGTTCAGTTCTCTTTCCAACTTTCTGAAGAAGTCGCCGAAATTAAAATGGGTGACGACCATCCAATGACGGGTATTGATTCCGCAAATAGCGTCCATGAGGCTGCCAAAGTCAAATAAGAAAATGTCATCAAGCCGGTTCCATAATCTTTTTTGCAGGGCCCTTCCCGAACAGCCCATTGAGGTAATAATGATCTTGTAGCCGCTGGCCTGCTGAAGCTTTGCCAGGCATTCTTGTTCGATTCGGTCGATTTCATTGTAGGCGTTGCGCGAAGGTGTTGCGACAAATTGACATTGCGGCCCGAATAAGAGGTTTCTGATGTAAGGCGATATTTCTGCATTTCCTACGAGAAGGCAGCATTGGGAGCGTTTGAGGAATTTGAGAAAGTCGATACATAGATTGAGATTGGCTGTGACTGCATGGGCAAGGGCTGTCGGAGAGTAGATCTCGTCGATCTCTGCCCCCCACATGGGTTCTGCAAGGTTAAGCATCAGGAGGCAGTCTTCGAGGGATCTTAGATGGTTCCCTTCAAACATCCCCTCTTCAAGCCCTTTGAGTTCAGCGCAGTGCAGGGGGAGGCATTTCAAAATGTTTGGATGATTGAGGGCAAGGGCCTCGGTCATTTCGTCTTTTAGCAAAGAGGTCGTTGCCTGGCAGCAGTCTTCTTGTCCATGGGCCAAGAGAAGATCACCGTCTCCGAACCTTAAATAAGCGCCTTTTTCTTTTTTAGAGATGATCTCGCTGATCTTGTAAAGGGTCTCAGCCGAACTATGGATTTCAATAGCAGGCAGCATCCGGGAAACGAGGAGAAAAAAGTAGGAGGAGAGCAGTAGGACCGTTTTGTACATTAATTGCCTAATTCCTTTTTCAATACATTGACAAAGCGTTGAGAGTCAAAGTGAGCAAGCCTGATCCAATCCCGTGTGTCCCATCCGCAGATAGCGTCCATTAAGCTGCCAAAATCAAATAGGAAAACATGATCTAATTGATTCCACAACCGCTTCTGCAAAATCCTTCCAGAGCAGCCCATTGAAGTCACGATGATTTTATAGCCGTTGACATACGCCAGTTTTTCTAGACATTCTTTTTCGATCCGGTCGATCTCATTATAGGAATTGCGCGAAGGAGTGGGAACGAATTGGCATTCGGGGCCAAATAAAAGGGTTCTAATAGAAAGAGGGATCTCCTCATTGCCGACAAGAACGGTGCAACCGGAAGTCTTAAGAAATTTTAAGAATGAAAGGCAAAGGGGCAAGTTGTTTGTAGCGACGTGGGCAAGAGCGCTCATGGAATAGACATCTTCGACATCTGCATTCCATATCGGCTCAGCTAGGATGAGCAAAAACCTACAGTCCTCATAAGGTCTCATATGTATTCCGGGGCCCATCCCCGGTTCGAGTCCGCCGAATTCTTCGCAATGAAGGGGAAGGCATTTTAGGATATTCGGCCCATTGAGGGAGAAGGCTTCTTTCATTTCTTTTTGGAGATTAGGATTGGGATTCTGGTAGGCATCTTTTTCTCCTAAAGAAAGAACAAGATCGCCATCTCCAAATCTAAAGTAGGCACCTTTTTCTTTTTTGGCGATGATTTCGGTCATTTTGCCCAGCGTTTCAACAGAATTGTGAAATTGCAAGGCAAAGAGAGACTGAGAAACAGCGATGACAAGGCAAAAGTAGAGTCTAAACAAAGTGCTGTGCATTAGGATAGGCCTCTGTGGATATTTTGAATCGCTTTTGGTGTAAATTAATTGAATCGCCTTTAAGCTGTAGTCAAGGTGTGATAGAAGGCCGGAAGCTCCGTTTTTTGATCAAATTTTGCAGCGGCCTCAAGCCCTGCCTTTACAATGATTTTTGGGTCATTTTCTTGGTCGTAGATAGCTTTCATAGCCCC
>CAZEYJ010000017.1:0-4006 GCA_964516795.1 uncultured bacterium | reverse complement strand
CTTCTAGTACGAGAGGACCGAAGTGGACGAACCAATGGTGTGCCGGTTGTACTGCCAAGTGCATAGCCGGGTAGCTATGTTCGGAAAGGATAAGCGTTGAAAGCATCTAAACGCCAAGCCTCCTTCAAGATAAGGTATCCCTATGAGACCCCCTGAAGATGACAGGGTTGATAGGTTGGATGTGGAAGCACAGTAATGTGTTGAGCTAACCAATACTAATGGTCCATTGACTTGATCACTTTATTTTTCATCATTGTTATGACTCTTAAGTAATTTTGAGGGTTGTGACAATGATGGTGCGAAATGAGAAAAGTGCCATGAGAAATGTGAATGTTCTCTAATCAAGCGTCAATTTTTATCAGTGATTGCAAACTTTAACTTCGACACAAGATTTTAGTCTTGGTGGCAATAGAGAAGGGGAAATACCTGATCCCATCCCGAACTCAGAAGTCAAGCCCTTCATCGCCGATGGTACTGTACGCAAGAGTATGGAAGAGTAGGTCGCCGCCAAGTTTTTCTTCAGCCTCAGCTAGGCAACTAGTTGAGGCTTTTTTTATTCATGTGATCTGTAAATTTCTAATCGTTTACCGAAACAATCTGCATTTTGTACGTCATTCAAGATGTTTCGATATATTTGGGGTTGTGCTAGGCTGGTGAAAAATGGGTTTAAACATGATATCGACTCAGAAATGGTATTTGCAGTCCGTTCGTGCTTTTTTCTTGTTGAGTCTATGTGTGAGCGGAAAAAGCTTTTCCGATGACTCTCAGCCTGCTGAGATATCGGAAAAACTTGAATCAAAGCAGCGCGTTCCAAAAAGACCGGGGAACAAGGCCTTTATTGTTTCAGATTTTTTGTACTGGGAGGCTATTCAAGAAGGGATCGAATATGCTGTAAGATCGGAAGCAGATTCTGATGTGGATGCGAAGATCAAGGATATCGATTTTGATTGGTCGCCCGGATACCGGATCGGCTTTGGTTATATTTTTAAGGAATCTCAATGGGATTTGGTTTTGGATTGGACCCATTTTCATAATCATAGCTCTTCTTCCTCACGCCCTAGTGAGCCAAGGGTATTGAAAGCATTGTGGATCCCTGCGGACCTTGTGAGCAGCCAAGTGCCCGATGCTTCTGCTCGGTGGCATTTGCAATATGATCTTGTTGATTTTTCCCTGGGATGCCTCTTCTATCCTTCAAAGACTCTTTCTGTCCGTCCTTTTGTCGGTCTTAGATTTGCAAGTATCCATCAGCATATTAGAGTTCGCTATGACGATGTGCATCTGATCCACTCGGCCAACTTATTCGAGATGGTCACAAGAGGTAAAAATGCCTATGCAGGAGGAGGGTTCAGGGCCGGAGCGGAGCTTAATTTTTATCTGAACCGGCATTGGAGTTTTTATGGAGCTGCCTCAGGTTCTTTGCTCGGTGGGGACTTTGACGTGCAATTAGCTTATCAAGCGCCTCCGCAAGATATCGGCAAGAAGAATTTGGGTTACCGTTCTAATGAGAACCGGATCCGGAGCAATTGGGAAGGGGCCCTTGGGCTGCAATGGGAGACCGGGTATTCAGAAGAGAGATACCATTTGACCTTTCTTCTCTGTTATGAATGGGCGCTGTGGCCCGATCAAAATCAGTGGCTCAAAGCTTTCTCGCGGCAATCTGATGGGAATTTGACCCTGCAGGGCGGAACCCTTCGGACAGTCTTCGCATTTTAATCGCATCTTATTAATAATTAGTAGTTTCTGCGTTTTCTAATTTAAAAGTATTTATTTATTGTCGTTAACTAATATTAATGCGTTGGTTGATTTTATTTTTAGCTAGTTGTACAATTTACTTGTTTATGAAATAAAAATATGGAGGTTAATTGTGGCAGCTAATTCAATAGTTTTTTCTCATGGGGTGTTTTGCCCTCCTTTGCCAGGAAAGCCGGGTCCTTATGCAGCTGATGGAGCTTCCCGTTTACGGATTCCTCAATCTGTGCAAAAAGGGGAGACGTGCATTTACTATGCGCTTCAGATTCTGCGCAATGAACGCAAAATAGGTAAGTATTCATCTAGGAAGTTGCCGGAATCCCGGTTTATAGAAAGACTGGACGAAAAGGCCATTTCAAAATATCGAAAAAGCAAAACAAAGGCTGATTACAAATTTGGACCTTTGTTTAGCTTTGAAAAAGCCATAAAAACAGAGCTGGATTCCGGTTCTTTTTCAAGAGAGCAAGCGGCGTGTTTTTTGAGGGATAAGGATAAAATAGATAACATTGTTCCAAAGCATAGACAGAAGGTTTGCGATGCTTTGACATCTTTTTGCGCCCAAAATGTCCATCATGATTTTTCGACTTATCTGTATGATCAGCAAAACCAAGCTTTGGAAAAGGCGAACCAACAGTTCTTTGAGCATTTTGATCTATTTCCGAGAGATTGTTACGCGGAGGAGGAGCTGGGGAAGAAGCCATGGAAAGACTTAAGCCAAAGTGAACTGTCTGGCGCTGTGTACCAGACGGTTTTTTATCTCATGCGATCTGCATATGGATGTGTACAGTCTTCATGGCATCCGGAACAAGGGATTGAGCATTTGATCGAACAGCTAAAAGCGCATGGCCCCCATTTTATGGGTGGGCAAATAGGGCGGTCTTATTATGAAGATGCTCCTTCTGTGTTGCCTCAGTCGATTGAAGGGAGACCGATCCTATATTGGAAGGTGAATGCCAAGAGAATAGAAAGTTATCGCCTGCATGCAGTTGTTGTCGTTGGAGCCCAGATTAATAAGCAGGGACAGCAGCTCGTGTATTTTCTTGATCCGCTTGATGGTTCAGATCCTCAAGATATCACAACGCAGAAGGTTTATGTGATGTCTTATAAAAGATTGAAAGAGGCGATTGTGTCCTTAGATGGGTATCGATCAAAAAATCCGGTAGATGGCTCGCCGATTTTCTTAGAACAAAAGCTCGATGAAAATTCTTATGCTTTACATATGGAATAGGTTTTTAAAAAATAAAAACGGGTATTAATGATGGCAGCTAATTCAACAGTTTTTTCCAATGGAGTGTTTTGCCCTCCTTTGCCGGGAAAGCCGGGCCCTTATGCGGCTGATGGAGTTTCCCGTTCACGGGTTCCTCAATCTGCGCAAAAAGGAGAGACTTGCGCATACTATGCATTTCAGATCTTAGAGCCTGTCTATAAACTTGGTTTCTGTCGATTTTTAGGTTCTTTTGAGCCAATTTTCGTTTCTTTTTCGGGGAGTAATATACGCAATGTTGATATTACCCCCCGCTAAAGTAACGAAAATTGGCCAAAATAATCCAAAAATTCGACGAAACCCAAGTTTGTAGACAGGCTCTTACGCAATGAGCGCAAAATAGGTAAGCATCCTTTGCCTTCTCAACTTGCAGAAAGAGAGAGCGAAAAAGTGATTTCAAGATATCGGAAAGGCAGGACAAAAGCGGATGCGCAATTCGAATCTGCGCTGGGTTTTGCAAATCAGATCGCAGAGCATTATAACGGTTCTTTTTCAAGAAAACAGGCAGAGGGGTTTTTAAGGAACAATGAGGAGTGGTTTTTAAAGGACAACCCGGGAGAAATCGGTCTAGATTGTAAGCAGCGGATTTGTGATGCATTGAAAGCTTTTTGCTCGCAAGATGCCCACAATGATTTTTTGACTTATCTTCAAGATGGGCATTTTCAAACGATGACCGTGCTGAACCAACTTGTTTTTGATTGTTTTAAAGTGCCTAGAGCATTGATAGAAAAGACTGGAGAAGCCGTTGCGAAGAAGCCTTGGAATGAAATTAGTCCGCTTGACAAGGAGATTTATGAGAATAATGGGGCTCGAACAGTTTTTTTGAATTATATCTAAATCTGCTCAATACCGTCCGTTATGGATAGATTGATTGCGATTTCTGATGCAGCTAAATTATTAGGAGTGTCAATCACGACACTTCGACGATGGGAAGCAGAAGGTAAATTAATTCCCAGCCGTACAGCAGCCGGTCATCGGCGTTATGACTTATCA
>CAZEYJ010000016.1:0-7640 GCA_964516795.1 uncultured bacterium | reverse complement strand
ACCATCTCTCCATCGGTCAAGTCCCAGAGGATGACCCCTTCTTTTGTTTTGTAATCGGACACGGTATATTTGACGTCGAGAAGGAGGTAGGGGTAGAATTTAAGCGATGGCTCTAAATATTTGTGCCGGTTGTCTTTCAGCAGCTCTTTTCTGTGCATCTCCATGATTTGCTCGGCCGAATAGCGGATTTCCAGGGTATGGAAGGAGCCTGTGTTCAGGATCTCTTCAACCTTATTTTTAATGTCGGGGCGGGAGCCATTGATCCACCATAGGCTGTATGCCGCGCATCCTAAAGTGAGCAAGCTGAGTAAAAAGCGCATTGTTCTTTAATCCTCTATCTTTCTTTAGTCTATCTTGAGTTTTCTTTTTTTTCTATTGGGGTTATCATGAGAGTGATTTTCAAATGGATAGGCTTTAAGTGAAAAGAATACTTTTTATTTTAGTTTTTTTGGCTGCTTGCCAGCCGCAGCAAAATCAAGGCCGATCAAGGCCCAAGGCGGTTTATGACCGGCCGCTTCTTAATGCGGTCTATGAGCTAGCGGCTGCAAATGATGGGGTTTTCCGCGAGTTTAAGCGGCATCCTGTTTTTAATTTGGTGCAGGAAAATTTGTCTTATGAAGAGGGAGAGGCGTTCTTAAAATCGATCGCTTATCGGACGCCGGACCTCTTGCCCCATTTGCAGAAGTTGTGCCGATATGATCTGATCGGGTCGGCCCGCATTTACCCTTATGAAGGGATTGGTTCATTTTCGCCGACGACCCTTCGCCATGTGGCATTCATGGGAAGAATGGAAGAGGCTCTCGGCGGATTGGATGGGAAGGATGTTGTTCAGATCGGAGGAGGATATGGCGGGCTGTGCTGCGTTATGAAGGCGTTTGGCTCTGTGAAAAGTTACACGATTGTTGACACCGCTGCAGCGCTTCAGTTGACGCAGCGGTATTTGAATGCATGCGAAATCGAGGGGGTCAGGCTGATCGCTATTGAAGAGATCAAGGGGCCTCTTGTCGCAGATGTTGTATGCAGCGATGAGGGCTTTTTTGAATGCAGCAAGCCGGTTCAAGATGTGTTGTTAGAGAAGATTTTAATCCATGCGCCGCAAGGTTTTTTTGTTGGCAGGCAGTTGCCGAAGCATTACGGCGTGGTCTCATACGGGCCTCACGAAGTTAGGAAAAAACTGCGGAAAAATGGGGTTGGAGCTACAGTCAAAATCGATGAAGTTTTTTTAAGTTTAAATTCCTTCAATCTTTCCTGGAAAAAAACGTTGATTTGTGAAGAAAATGGTTCGAGAATGAGCAGTTAAGCTGAAAGTCTGGCAGCGAACTTGAGGTGATGCAGGCTTTTCAGTATGGGTCATTTTCGCTGAAATTTTTTATTCACAAGTTTTAACAGGGAGCGTAAGAGGAAAAAATGAATTGGTTTTGCAGCGCAATTTTATGTGTTCTGAGTGTTTTCTCATCCTTTCTTTTTGGGGTGGAAAATGAGGCTGAGCAAGATGTTTACCATTTTAAAGGTGTTCATTTTCTTGCCAGTTATTGTGAGTGCGATTCTGAAGCTCTGACAGATTTAGACGCTTTGGAACAGGCCATGATCGATGCTGTTGAGCAATGCGGGGCGACGATTTTAAATCACGCCCATTACGTTTTTCCTCCCTATGGTTTCACAATGGTCGTCTTGCTTTCAGAAAGTCATGCAACGATTCATACATATCCTGAACATGGGGCTTGTTTTGTCGACTTGTTCACTTGTGGAGAAAAATGCTCTTCTGCAAAATTCGATGCAGCTTTGCGCCGGTATTTGCAGCCAAAGAACGTGGTGCAAAAGACTATTTTGCGCAAAGATGATATCTATGACCTTGAATCCCTTTAAAGTATCGGCTTATGCTATTTAATGACCGCTCAGATGCAGGAAAGCAGCTGGCATTGCAATTAGAGAAGTATAAAGACCGGAAGGAAGTGATTGTTTTAGGTTTGACTCGGGGCGGTGTCGTCACCGCCTCCGAGATTGCCTCTTTTCTTCATGCGACTTTAAATGCGGTCGTGGTCAGAAAGATTGGAGCGCCGGGAAATCCGGAGCTCGCTTTGGGCGCGATTTCTGAACACGGGGAAGGGGTCTTTAATGAGCATCTGATCGGGCTTTTAGGGATTTCTCCAGAGTACTTGGCTAAAGAAGTTGAAAGGCAAAAGATGATTGTTAAGCAACGTTTGGCGTTGTACCGAGGGTCGTCTGCATCACCCGATCTCAAGGGGAAAACAATCATTTTGGTCGATGATGGGATCGCAACAGGCGCTAGTATGCGGGCGGCGATCAAATCGGTCAAGATTGCAGGAGCTAAAAAAGTGGTTTTGGCAGTTCCTGTGGCCGCTCCCGACTCTTTGAGAAAAATGGAGAAAGAGGTCGATGAGGTTGTTTGTTTGGACAGCCCTGCTTTTTTTGAAGCAGTCGGCAGCTTTTATCGCCTTTTCGATCAAACGACCGATGAAGAAATCGTCCGCCTTCTTTCAGGAAAGCGTTTTTAAGGACGTTCCGCCGTCTCTAATTCCCCTGCCATTCGAAGTCGTGGTGATTAAAGACATTGGAGCAGAAGACTTCTCTAAAAGCGGCCTGGAATTCAGGCTCGTTCAATCGGACCCTATCTTTATTCCCGAAGCGGCTTCTTAACGCAGGAGGGATCAAGACTCCTCTTGCTTTCATTTCTTCTTCAAGGATTTTATCGTGAAAGATCGTTTCTATTTCTCTGTATTCGACGATAATTGATTGGTTTTTGAGATTGATAAGTCTGGCCGATGAAATTTGTTTAACGGTCGGCGGCTGGTTGACCGCTTCTTGTGCGAAGCCGGGGGGTGCCAGCAAGCAAAGGAGTGCAATGCTCCAGGGGATATATCTAGCCATTGGGTTTTTCCTCCTTGCTATAAGTTTGTCGACGGTCTCTTATGGTGCCTTCTTATATGAAACCAGGATTAGTTTTCAACTGAATAGGGAACAAAAGATCGTCTTTCTTTTTTGTCGCCACCTCAAATTATACTCGAATCTTCAATTTAAAAACATTTAAAAATAGATTAATTAATATTGTTTATTAGAGATCTGTAGTAATTAAGTAGTTCAGGGTCGTGTTGTTGCAGCCAGTCGGCCAGTATAGGGGTGATCTGCTCGATGTGTGAACGCAAATTAAAATAATCGTTTAACTTTTCTCGTTTCACAAAGCGTCCGATATCGATGTAGACAACGCGGTTGCCATCCCATCCGTAATTTTTGCCTAAGACGGGATCTTGGTCGATGATTCCTTGTTTCCAGAGGCAGGTGATGGTGGAAATGAGCGATTCGATCAGTTTGGCGATCTGTTGCCGATCATGTCGGTCATGCATTGTCTGCAGTGCTTCAAACAACATAACAAACCGTTTCTGTATGACAAACGATATCTGATCGAGAGGAACGTTGTAGTGATTGCCGGTGAGATCGATGAGGTGGATTGTCTGCCGAGTCGTTGCATTGCCATGAAGGTGGATCCACTCAGATCCCGTTTCTTTCTGAAGTTCTTCAAAAGCGATCTGATAGCTAGAGAAGGAAAGGTCGAGTTTTTTTTCATTGTAGTCCATGATCTTCTGCCGCTTTTGATTGAAGAAATAGGAAACGGGATGGTTCAGCCAGGGGAAGAGGCGGAGGTGGGAAGGGAAGCGGTAACATTTGATCACATAGCGGCCGTCGGCGCTGGCAAAGACGTAAGATTGGTGTCCTTTGGCCAGATAATAAAAAGGCTGGGCGAGCACGCTTTGGACCTTGTCGGGAATGGGAGCTTGGGCTTCCCATTTTTGGTTATGTGGGATTTGGCCAAGGATGGTGCGCAGGCAAAATCCGTCATTTTCCTTGAGAAAGCGCCGGTCTATTTGAGCCAGGGCGAAGGTGAATAGAAGCAGAGCAGCGAAAAAAAAGGCACGATTGCGCATAGGCTAGTTGTCCTTAACAAAAGTTTTTGGAAGTTGGTTTTTCCAGTGGTTAAGGGTGTCATAGACCAGATCGTAGAATAGGGCCCTCCGGTGGGGGTCTTGATTTTGGTAGATATAGCCGATGCAAGTGATCCCGTAGGCATTGACATGGGTAAACGAGAGGTCGGGAGTGGGGATTTCTAGTGTGGCGACAGAAGAGATCAGCTCCTCCTTAATGCATCCAAAAGGCGAAGCTGCCAATAGAAGGAGATATTGGTTATCGGTAAATGCTTTTAGAAAATAGGGGTCTTTTTTGTAGTTGGCGTGGAGGGCTTCTTGTTGCATGCTAAAGAGTTTTTTAAGGATCGCGGTCGGCAAGAGGGTTTGTCTTAAAGGGGGGGAAAGAGAATAGAAAAAATTTTCCAGTTGGAAGTCCTGATGGGAGTTCGAGTCGGGGATCGATTCGCGCAGCTCTTGGAAGACTTCCTGTTGTTTTGAGAGGATTCCCCCGTTAAAATCGCGGATCCCTCCTAAAACTCTGTTCAATTCTGAAGAGAGAGCTTGTCTTGCTTTGAAGAGATCGAGGGTATAGTCTTTGCGCAAAAATGGTTTTTTCCCCATTTTGACAGAAAAGACGTTGGCCTCCTTGATGTATTTTTTTCTAAGGATTCCAACCTGTTTGATTTCGATAGGCCCCAGTTTTAGTTCTGTTTTTGCTTTTTCAAAGGATTTGAGGATGGAAAGGCTAGTCCCCAACCTCAAAAATTTTTGAAGTTGGGCGTTAGGATCCTTGATCAGGCGTAGCAAAATGACGGTAAAACAGAGATCGTCTTCAACTTGCTGGTCGAAGGTGATGACGACTTGAGGGATGTCATGGATGTATTTGAGCTGGTGGCTTAAGATCACAATGTTGCGCATGATCTCTTCTTCATTGCGCGGCATGAAAACGGGATGGATCACGTTTTCGATGCTCTCTTTAAGTTCAAGAGGGAGTTGGCTGCGCAGTTCTTTGATCTCTTTTTTTGAAAAAGATGAGCCATCTTCTTTTTCAATCTCGATATAGAAGGTCCGGATGGGGTCGTGGCTCCTTCTATCAATGATAAACGAGTCCTCAACTTTTTTCATGCAGGGAAGGCAGCGCTGGATGGCTTCAAGAAGATGCCGTTCTTCAAAAAGCTCGTTTTCTCTCAAGATGTTAATTCCTCCCAACACACTTAAAACAGTTTTTTTGCCTTGCCCTGAGGAGGGGTTGTTAAGATGGCTTTTCATTAGCTTAATGCTTAAATGTTTTTCTCCGGGAGAGCCGGCTACGGCATGTTGCAGAGATTTGCGGAACAGGTATTGGTAGGAGATGATTTTGCCCACATGGCGCAAATTGCGCAGCGCTGTAAAAGGAGGTTGGAATAGGGGAACGGCATGTTTAATTTCGTTGAAGATGTCTCGGTCGAATATTTTGGGGCGTTGTTGCATGAAGGGGGTGAATTGATCTTTGATCTGAGTAATTTTCTCTTCTGTAGAAAGGTGGACGAGAAAATGGTGCATCTGATCAAAGACGTTGTGTTCCAGCGCCTTTGACGGCCTCTTGAGCACCGAGGCGATATTTTCCTGGATGATGATCTTTTTTTGTTCAAAGGAGAGTTTCTTGCTTGCAACAACTTGGCGGGCGTGTTTGACTGAAATGATGTTTAAGCGGATCTCATTGATGAGGTTGTCAATGGAATTGCGGATCAGGAGAAGTTCTTGGTCATCGGTGATGTCCAAAAGGAGCTGTTTGATAAAAAAATTTTGTTCGGGGTAGGCGGTGAACTGAAAATTAAGAGATTGAGAGGAACTGATATTCAGTAATTTTCCGGGAATTAGCCATCGGCTGACCGTATCGCATAAATAGCGTCCAACGCCGCTTGTGAAGTCGGCAGGGGAAAGGAACCGAATGCACAATGTGCCTGGAGCTTGAGCTAGAGTATTCCATGATGCGATGGGGAGCAGCGTGTTAAGGGCAAGAATATTTTCTCTGATAAGGGCTGTGTGTTGCTTCGATAGTAAAGCATTTAACAAGTCATGCGGGATGATGCTGCGTACAATGTGTTCGATAAAAAGGAGAAAGGAGTGGAATTCATCTGGATCAATTCCATTAGGTTGGTAGGAAGGGCTGATTAAAGCGCAAGGGCTTGGCGATTGGGTGCAATGAGAGGAGTTGGAGTGCTGAGGAGTTTTATTTTGTCGCGACGTATTCACGCTGCTCTCGTTTGTTTGCGATGTCGATATCGTGGAAGTAGACATCGCCGATTGGAGAAAGTCCGATATCGTTCAGATAAGGTTGCACCATATAAGAACATTCCCAATGGTAAATCGGCGCTACCGGCATTTCTCCGAGGAAAATTTCTTCAGCTTGTTCTAAAGTAGCCAAACGTGTTTCTCCAGTTTCAAATGCCGACTGATCGAGCAGTCGGCTAAATTCTGCATTTTCCCAGTGGGCATAATTTTTAGCGTTAGCTCGATATTTAAATCGTTCGAAAATGTTCATTTGATCGTTATATTGGGCGATTAATTTTGCTTGGCCAACTGAATAGTCCCGTTTAGTGAGTTTGTGTAAGAGGACCTTGTTTTCTATTCCTACAAGTTTAATTTTGATCCCTAGGGTTTTTAAGATCTGTTGTTGAATCGCCTGTGCGATCTTATTATCGATGTCGGTCATTGGATAATGGTAGGTTATTTCTTTTAAAGAATCCTGGTGAAGGCCCAATTCTCGGAGTCCGGCAGCAAATAATTCTCGTGCAGTTCTTTCGTCGTTGTCTTTAAAGAAGGCGCGGCATCGGTTGTGCTTGAGGATAGGAGGGATGACGTTCGTGGCAGCCTGTTCATTGAGCTGGGTGATGTTGCTCACAATCTCTTGCCGGTTAATGGCAAGGGCGAAGGCTTTGCGGATATTTGCGTTAGAGAAAGGAGGATTTTGTGTGTTGAAGCAGACGACCGTTGTAGCTGAAATAGGTTTTTTTTTGAGCTTCCCGGCCTTGTTTAGAAGGGGGATAGCATCGATAGGTAAAGGAGAAAGAGGATTTCCAATGATATCGAGCTCCCCGTTTTCGAACATTTGCAGGGCGGTCATCGGATTGTCGACCATGCTCAAGTGGATTGAATCAGCCAATACCTTGTCTTTTTCCCAGTAGAGAGGATTTCTTTTAGCGATGATCTCATTGTTATGCTTCCACGTTTCCAAGTGATAGGGGCCGTTGCAGACAAAACTGTCCCCGGCTTCATATGCCCAATCAGGATTGGCTGCATCGACTGCGTTGCTGATGGGAAACAAGGCGCAAAAAGCTGTCAAGTCGAGGAAATAGGGGGTTGGCTGCTCGAGGGTAACGACAAGTGTCTTGTCATCGACTGCACGGACTCCGACCTCAGAGAGGGGAGTCGTCCCTTTTTTAGCGCATTCTGCGTTTCTAATCGGGTAAAGCAAATGGGCATTCACAGAAGGAAAGAGGGGATTGAGAATATCTTTCCACGCCTTTTCAAAGTCGAGGGCTGTCACAGGTTCTCCGTTGGACCATTGGGTGTCGCGCAAGTGGAAGGTATAGACTTTTCCATCATCGGAAATATCAACCGATTCTGCCTGGGCTGGAGTAATCGATCCGTCTTCATTCAAACGAGTCAGCCCTTCAAAGAGCATAAAATGCATATGGGAAGAGATCACATCTCCCCCTTTGCGGGGGTCCATAGTCG
>CAZEYJ010000015.1:0-12696 GCA_964516795.1 uncultured bacterium | reverse complement strand
TGGAGAGTTCTTTACCCATCGGACAGGCCATAATATCTACACGAAGGACCACGGTCCCGGTGCGCATATCGACAGCTTGGAAACCTGTGATGAGCGGGTGTTGATCCCTAAGACTTGCTTTTCCATTGAGCCGGGGATCTACTTGCCGGGGGAGTTCGGCGTCCGCTGCGAGTATGATGTCTACCTAAACCCTGATGGAACGATCCGGGTAACAGGGGGCGTCCAAAACTCAATTACAACCCTTTCTGTATAGACTCCATCGCGTCGATCAATGCGATGATGTTGTAGCCGGTGAGGGACCTGCAACCTTCCTCTTCTACATCGCGGGTCTGTTGTCGGATCTGCCTCCTGGCATTTTCAGAAAATCCGGTAAGTTTGCTTTTGGCAACAAAAATGACGATGTTGGCAAACTTCGCTCGATCGGCAAATAGATCTTGGTTCGGTGTTGAATGGTCGATGATCGTCTGTTTCATTTCAGAAGAGAGCAAGTCGAATTGTGGATGGAGGAGACGAGAGTCTGCTCCTCGAAGGATCCCTTGGCATAAGGAGGCAAGAGGGGAGTGACATGAGACGTTTATGCAGTCCAAGTAGCTCTTCATGAGAGCTCGAAGGTTGATCTTTTTCGGAGAAACATGCCTGAACATGCCTACAGAGTAATGGGTATCTTGTAAATTTTCGTTCAAAATGCAGATCAATGGGTTTTGATAAAGGTAAAGTTGCTCCAAATAGGTGAGCCGCTCGATTTCTAAGGGGAGTGTGGTGAGTTGGTTGTCTTCCAACCCAAGCGTATAGAGGTTTCTCAAATTGCCAATTTCTGCGGGAAGAGAGGTGATCTCATTACCGCCAAGAGAAAGGTGGTGTAAGAGGTATAGGTTCCCCATTTCAGGCGGCAGGGTTTTTAATGCATTGCTATGTAAGAAACAGAGCCTAAGTTGAGACAGGCGTCCAATTTCAGATGGCAGGGCTGTGAGGTCATTGTGCCCAAGGTAGAGTTCTTCGAGCTGAACCAGATTTCCTATTTCGGAAGGAAGAGTTGAGAGTTGATTGCAGGTGAGGGTAAGTTCTTTGAGTTGAACGAGGTTGCCGATCTCAGGAGGAAGAACGTGGAGTTTGTTTTGAGCAAGGTTAAGTTTGCTCAGATGGGTGAAGTGTCCAATTTCAGGAGGAAGGATGCTGAGTTTGAATCCATTCAACTTGATTTTCGTTATCTGGGCAATTTTTTTGGCGTTTGCCCGATCGTTTAACCAGAGGCGGATCTCTTTGGCTTCTCTAGGCATATTGCTTTGCTGAAAGTCCATCTGTTCTGTGGTCTTTTTCCATAGAGTTTTAAGAGCCTGATCGAATAGATGTTGGTAGTTTTTTGTTTTAAATCCTGCGACATAGAATTTGCGAAATGAAGGCTCCACCAGGGATGTCAGCTTGCCGGTCAGTCGGTGGAATCGCTCAAAGTAAGAAGTGCCGGGAAGAGAATCGATGTCTGGAGGATCGTAAGGATGCGCATGCGATAAGGCGGCGGCGATGACATCGTGAACCAGCTGGTCGGCGCAGTTTATTTCGCGAACACATGTGCGTAGAGAGGGATTTGCAATCTCAATTGCCAGTCTGGCCCAGTTCGGCTTGAGGATGGTCTCCTCAACGACATGACGCCATGAGGTGCACACTTTTCTGATTGTGCAGAGGGTTTGCATGCCCTCTTTTGATTCCATCCCTTCTGAGGCGAGGTGAAAAATCAGGCATAGGACATCGGGCGACAAAGCAGCGACCGGAGGCGGAGCGCTTTCTTGTGGATCTTGAGCAGGGGAGAAGGCAGGAACGACGGGATTTGATGAAGAAACAGGGTGAAAAAGGGCCATGGAATTTTCTTAAATGAAAGCCCTTTTCTTTTAAGGAAAAGGGCTTAACAAGGTTGGTTGGATAGTTTAAACGGCTGCCGGAGCTGCCATCGCTTGGATGAAGAGATCGGCAAGTCGAGAGATCGGCATGGTCTCATCGTTGTGGAGCTGGGTGATCGTGATCGCTTGGATATCGCGTTGTTTAAATAGGAGGAAATCATCTGCGGTAGGATCGTTGAATTCCCGCGCTATTGCTCGCTCTTTTAAACTAATGAGGTTGAGTTCTACGAGGTCATTGACGGAACCGGCGAATTCTGGCCGCTTGATGACAGCATGGGCAAAAGCTGCTTGAGTTTTACAGATCAAGGCGCTTTGTTGGGCGTTTATGGCAGCTATCCGGAAAAGTTTAACTTTTTCCTTGATGGCAGAAGGATTGCTTGGTTCCTCCGCGGCTGCCGGTTGGGCGCTTGGAGCCGGTGCTTGTGCGTTTGAAGCTTCTGATTGGGCGTTCCCTTCTGCGGCAGGTGCAGGGGCGCGTACAGCTTCTTCAGCATTTTGGATGCATTCTCTTGCTTGTCTTTCGAAAAAGGCTTGTTGCTCAGCCCAGTAATCATATTGGGCGATCAGGGGCTTTAACCGGACCAGATCGTCAAGTCCTTGGACGCCGGGCAGAGTGTTGTACGCAATTCCTTTTTCAAGCAGTTTGACGCCGAGCAAGCGCGGTTCAGCAGGAAGGGACTCGAATTTTTGGGCTGTTTTTTTCAAACGTTCCGCGAGTTGTTCTGTGGTGTAAGAGACTTCCTTGCACAAGTTGTGGAGGCTTAAGGTAGGATTCATGAGGCAAAAAGCAGCGACGGCGACCAGCGGCAGATAGGCAGGGACAAAAATGCCGGCTGCGATAAAGGCCCCTACTGCTACGATTACAAAGGCGACTAAAATGACTTTTGCGGCGACATTCCAGAGCGTGGCATTCGACTCGTGCGAAGAGATGAGTTTGGGGTCAAGCTCTTCAACGGTCCGTTGAAGGTAGGTCTGGCGCGGCGGGACTGCCGGCTGGACCGGAGGTGTCGAGAGGGGTTGCTGTGAATTGCTAATGCCTGGCGTAGCCATAATACTACCTTATATTAAGGGGTTTTCCTGAGGATATTTTACTATGAAAAGACCTTAAAAGTCACGTATTCAAAGAAGAGATATGGTTTGAAAAAAAACTGTATGGCTTAAACGGAAATATGTGCAGCAAATTTTCTTGGAAAACAGTAAATTTTTTACCACTCAATCTATAGAGGGAAGACGCGATAAAGAATAAAAAAACACAGGATATTAACCCAACTTGTCTTGTCCTAGGCGTTAGCGAAATAGACGAGGTACAAGATTTTCGACGAAGTCATACCTTAGCTTTTTCGCAAATCTTGCATCTTCTCTATCTCGCAACGCGTCTTAAGAGAGGATAGGGGGCAAGTTGGGTTATTAGGATGGGCAGGATAAAAAATAAATTCCCTATCCTGTCTATACCGATTCTGCTTCAATCGTATCCAAGAAAACCGAATGAAAAGTTCTCAAGAGGCGCTGTCAATATTAAATTCAATATTAACCGCATCTTTTGATTCAAAATTTAAGCCTTTTGATCGGTCTGCTTTACGATTGAAGTGGAAGGGGGGCAGCTTGGGAATGTAAAAATTTTAATGCTTCCTGCTTCATTTTTAAATATAAACTTGCCAGTCCGTTGGAGCGGCTTGGCGAAAGGCTGGCCTGGACGCCGATCTCGCTTAGGCAGGAAGGGGGGCAGGTCAAGACGACTAGAGGGTTTTCCTCGTTGTAAATGGAGATCAGCAGGGCGGCGAGCCCCTGGGAAATAAGCGCTTCCGAATGAGCAAAAAAGCGGAGGGTTCCTTCTGCCGAAAGCTCTGTATGAAGGTACATCAGGCTTTGGCATCCTTTTACAAGGTTCTCAGGCAGTTTAAGTTCAGATGGATAGAAAGGGAGGGCTGCGCCGAGTTCAATAATTTTTTGATACTTTTTTTCGGGGGTGGGAAGAGATGAGAGCAGCTGTTTTAGCTGCTTTTGTTTGGCGAGGCAGGTTTCAAAGGAAGGAACGCTCATCGGTTAAAATCCCCGAGTTTTTGATCGACTTATCATATCGTCATTGAGAGCTTGAGTCAATGATTCTGTTTTTTCAATTCTAGCCTTGACATTTACTTGCGAATCGAGTTAGATAATCTACATTAAATTTAAGAGTCAGGCCTTATGCCTAAAGAAGACACGATAAAAGTAGATGGAATTGTCGAAGAGTTGCTTCCCAATATGACATTCCGAGTTGTTTTAGAGAACGGGATGCATGTATTGGCCCACCTTTGCGGAAAGATGCGGATGAGGAATATCCGCGTTCTTGTCGGGGATAAAGTGACAGTGGAAATGTCCCCTTATGATTTGACGAAAGCCCGAATTACTTACCGTCAAAGATAAATTTTATCCTTTTTTTGGAAGGTTTTTCCCCTGGAAAAAGGATGAAAGAGTTTTGGAAGTCGATATTAGATGTTGAATTTATTTAGCTTAGAGAATAAGCTTTGTAGCTTTCGACTTCAAGTAGGTGTTTTTACTTTAAGTGGATGCCCAGGTAGCTCAGTGGTAGAGCACTTGCATGGTAAGCAAAAGGTCGTAGGTTCGATTCCTATTCTGGGCAAAAATCGAAATCAATCGAGTATCAAAAACAGATAACTATACTGGAGCCTAACGGAGGGTAGTATAATGGCAAAAGAACAATTTCAGAGAACCAAACCACACGTCAATATCGGCACAATTGGCCACGTTGACCACGGAAAGACATCGCTGACAGCTGCAATTACAAAAGTTCTTGCAGAACAAGGGAAAGCGAAGTTTCGAGACTATGCTTCGATCGATAATACGCCAGAAGAAAAAGCGCGCGGTATTACGATCAACTCGACCCACGTCGAATATGAAACAGAAAAACGGCACTACGCCCACGTAGACTGCCCTGGTCACGCTGACTATGTCAAGAACATGATCACAGGTGCTGCTCAGATGGACGGAGCGATCCTCGTTGTCGCTGCGACAGACGGTGCGATGCCTCAAACAAAAGAGCACATCCTTCTCGCCCGCCAAGTAGGCGTTCCTGCGATCGTCGTCTTTTTGAACAAAATGGACATGATCGGCAAGGGAGACGAAGAACTGGTCGAGCTCGTTGAGATGGAATTGACAGAACTCCTCGAAGCAAAAGGCTACAAAGATGTGCCGATCATTCGCGGCTCTGCATTAAAAGCTCTCGAAAATGATCCTCAATACGTTGAAGCGATCAAAAAGTTGATGCAAACAGTTGACGAGAAGATCCCTACTCCTAAGCGCGAGACTGAGAAGCCTTTCCTTATGCCGATCGAGGACGTTTTCTCGATTTCCGGCCGCGGTACTGTAGCGACAGGTCGTGTTGAGCGTGGAGTTGTCAAGACAAACGACAAGCTTCAACTCGTTGGTATTCAGCCAACTCGTGAAACGGTTGCGACCGGCCTCGAGATGTTCAACAAAATCCTGGATGAAGCTCAAGCTGGCGAGAACGTCGGTATTCTTCTCCGTGGCGTTGAGAAAAAAGATATCGAGCGGGGAATGGTCCTTGCAGCTCCAGGAACATGCACACCTCACACGAAATTCAAAGGTACGATCTACGTACTGAACAAAGAAGAAGGCGGACGTCATAAGCCGTTCTTCAGCGGATACCGTCCTCAGTTCTACTTCCGTACGACTGACGTGACAGGAACTGTGACCCTTCCTGAGGGAGTTGAGATGGTTATGCCTGGCGACAACGTCGAGCTGACAGCTGAACTTCTCAATCCGATTGCGATGGAAGAGGGAATGAGATTTGCTATCCGCGAAGGCGGAAGAACGATCGGCGCTGGTACAATCACAAAGATTATCCAGTAACGGAAGTTCTTGGGAATAAGGTAGCTCTGTTTCAGAGCTGCCTTATCTTTAGGGTGTGTAGCTCAGCTGGTAGAGCAGCGATCTCCAAAGTCGCCGGTCGGGGGTTCGAATCCCTCCGCACTCGATTGTTGAAGTTGTAAACGAATCAGAAAGAATGTGACATAACTATGTGCGCTATGGATGCTCGAATTAATCACAATCGGACAGCAGCAGAAGTTAATTCCAATCCTGCAACGAAGAAGAAGCGGGTTTTCACATTCGTTCAAGATTTGAAGGAAGAGCTGAAAAAGGTCACTTGGACGACGCAAGGTGAGCTGAAGTTCTCCACAAAAATGGTCGTGGGAACGACATTTTTTCTGGGGCTAGGGATCTATTTCGTCGATCTAGTGATCAAAGGTTGTTTGGATTTAGTCTCGCTAGTGGTTCTTTTTATCTTTGGCTAACAAAATTAGGTTGTCATGCATAAATGGTACGTTGTCCAGGTTGTTTCAGGTCAAGAAAAACGAGTTAAAAAGGCGATCGAGGAAAACCGCGAGTCGAAAGGGATGAGCGAGTTGGTCGATGGCGTTCTTGTTCCGACTGAGAATGTTGCTGAAGTGAAAAAAGGACAGCAAAAGGTTAGCGAGAAGAAACTGTGGCCCGGTTACATCCTCGTTAAACTGAACCTGACTGATGATTCCTGGATGTATATCAGGAATACAAATGGGGTGCTGGGCTTTTTAGGCGGCGAGAAGCCGCAGCCTTTGGCCCAGTCTGAGGTTGATAATCTCCTTAAAGACTTGGAAGAGAAGAAGAAAGGCGTTGTCCAGAAACATAATATCACTGTTGGAGACAAGGTCAAGATCACAGACGGCGTCTTTGTCAACTTTATCGGAACAGTTACAGAAGTGTTCCACGACAAAGGCCGCTTAAGCGTCCTGGTCTCGATCTTCGGCCGCGAAACGCGCGTCGACGAGCTTGAGTTCTGGCAAGTAGAACAAGCCCCGACAGAGACAGAAGTTAGTTAATTTGCACAAGATAACATAAACGGAAAATCCCATGGCAAAAAAAGTAGTAAAAATGATTAAGTTGCAGATCCCTGCAGGAAAAGCCAATCCGGCCCCTCCTATTGGTCCAGCCCTTGGCGGCGCCGGCATCAACATTATGGGTTTCTGCAAGGAATTCAATGCGAAGACGCAAGATAAAGCGGGCGATATTCTTCCAGTCGAAATCACCGTTTACTCTGATAAGAGCTTTACGTTTATCACCAAACAGCCTCCTGTTTCCCGAATGATCCTCAAAGAGGTCGGGATCGAGTCAGGCTCCAAGGTGCCTAACCGTGATAAAGTTGGCAAATTGACGAAACAACAAGTCATGAAAATTGCCAAAAACAAACGCCAAGATATGAGAGCTGAATCTGATGAGGCTGCTATGCGGCTGGTCATGGGTACAGCCCGCTCAATGGGTGTTGATATTGTTGAGTAAGTCTACTTAACAAATTGAATGTTGCAACGAGGTTGAAATAGACCTCTAAAGGAAATCAGAATGCATCGTAGCAAAAGGTTTCGGGAGATAGATAAGGCAGTGGATAGAATGAAAGTCTATTCGCTGGCAGAAGCTATCGAAATTTTACAGAAATGTCCACCGGTCAAATTTGACCAATCGGTGGAGCTGTCGCTTAGAACAGGCGTCGATGCCCAGAAATCTGATCAGCAAGTCCGCGGGACTGTGTCTTTACCGAACGGCACAGGAAAACGGATGACTGTCCTCGTCTTCGCAAAGGGTGAAAAAATCCAGGAAGCCTTGGACGCTGGCGCTGATTACGCTGGGAATGAAGAATATTTTGAAAAAATTAAGAACGGTTGGACCGATTTTTCTGCAGTCATCGCTACTCCAGATATGATGCGCGATGTCGGTAAGCTGGGCAAAGTGTTGGGACCTCGCGGTTTAATGCCTACCCCTAAGGGCGGCACTGTGACCAACGAAGTCGGCAAAGCAGTTGCTGAAGTCAAAGCAGGAAAAATCGAGTTTAAATCGGACAAGCATGGAGTGGTCAACACTCTTGTTGGCAAACTGTCTTTCCAAAAAGACAAGTTGATTGAAAACATCGTTACTTTGCTTACAGCAGTGCAAAGGGCAAAGCCGGCTACAGCTAAAGGCCAGTATCTGAAATCGATGGCTCTCTCGTCAACGATGGGCCCAGGTATGAAGATTGACCTTTCTTCGATCAGTGAAATTCATGGGGCGAAGGAGTAAAGATGAGAGCTGAAAAACAATTTTTATTGGATGAAATCCAAGAAAAGATAACCACTGCTAAGGCCCTTGTGTTCGCTTCCTACAAGAAGTTAGAGCCCAATGTCGCTGCTGGTTTTCGTTCTAATCTGGCAAAAACAGGCGGATCTCTCGAGGTCGTGCGCAAGCGGATCTTGATCAAAGCTGCTCAGGTCGCTGGGGTTACCATCGACAAGAAGCTTTTGGAAGGCCATATCGCTGTGTTTTTTGCAGAGCAAGATCCTGTTCAGACCGCGAAGACGATCTTCCAGTTCTCTTCTGAGAATGCGGAAGTTCTAAAAGTCCTTGGCGGACGGTTCGAAGGGGCGATGTGCTCTGCTCAAGATGTAGAACAGATATCTAAATTGCCAGGTAAAGATGAGATGCGTGCACAGCTTCTGGGAACCCTCGAAGCTCCGCTTTCACAGACTTTGGCTGTATTTGAAGCATTAGTAACTAGCGTGATTTATTGCCTCGACAATAAATGCCAGCAAACTAACTCATAAATTTTAACAAGTTAAGAAAAGAGGTTTAACCGTGACTACCCAACAAAATATTGAGCAATTAGTCGAAGAACTCAGCAAATTAAGCGTTCTCGATATGTCTAAACTCAAAACCGCTCTTGAAGAAAAATGGGGCGTAAAAGCAGCAGCAGCAGCTCCAATGATGATGGCAGCTCCTGCAGCAGCAGCAGCTCCTGCAGCTGAGTCTACAGAATTCAAAGTGACCCTCGAAGCTACACCTGATGACAAGAAGATCAGCGTGATTAAAGTCGTTCGAGAGATCACTGGACTCGGCCTCAAAGAAGCGAAAGACATGGTCGACGGCGCTCCAAAAGTTTTGAAAGAAACTGCGCCTAAAGCTGAAGCGGAAGAGCTTGTCAAAAAGATCACCACAGCCGGTGGTAAGGCAACTCTGGTCGGTCTCTAAGAGATCGCTAAGCCGATTATCGACTGAGCAGAAGCCATGAAATAATGGCTTCTGCTCTTTGATTTTGCAAATTTATTTTTTAATTAAGATTTAAGCGTAGGAGCTGTTTCAATGTTAAAAAGGCCGCCTCAACGGGTGAGTTTTCGAGGTAGAGAAGAAATTATTGATCTACCCAACCTCATTGAAATCCAAATCAAGTCATACAATCAATTTCTTCAAGCCGATAAGATGCCCCACGAAAGGGAGAACATTGGGTTGGAAGAGGTCTTTACTGAAATATTCCCGATTAAATCCTATGATGAGAAGACAATTCTCGAATATCTCTCATATAGTTTAGGCGTTCCGAAATATACCCCAGAAGAATGCATCCGCCGCGGGATCACTTTTAACGTTACCCTGAAAGTCAAGTTCCGCCTTACCGACGAGACTGGTATTAAAGAGGAAGAGGTCTATATGGGGACCATTCCAGTCATGACGGACAAAGGGACTTTTATCATCAACGGAGCGGAGCGGGTCATCGTTTCCCAGCTTCACAGATCTCCGGGGATCTCCTTTGAGCATGAGCGCCATATTAAAGGTTCTGTCATCTATTCCTTCCGAATCATTCCTTATCGCGGAAGCTGGCTCGAAGGGGCATTCGATACGAATGACCTGATCTACATTTATATCGACCGCAAAAAGCGCCGTCGTAAGATTTTGGCTACTTCGTTCATCCGTACGCTCGGCTATTCAACAGATTCCGATATCATTGAAGAGTTTTTCAGTACGATCAAGGTAAAAATCAAGTCGGACAAGGATTTCCCAAAACTCGTCGGGAAGATCTTGGCCGAAGACGTCGTTGATGAAGAAAGCGGCGTGATCTTTGGAAAGGC
The DNA here is from genome assembly GCA_964516795.1 of uncultured bacterium. Classification (GTDB taxonomy): domain Bacteria; phylum Chlamydiota; class Chlamydiia; order Chlamydiales; family Rhabdochlamydiaceae; genus Acherontichlamydia. The sequence goes on along the minus strand of CAZEYJ010000015.1, from coordinate 2,882 downwards.
GTCAGAAAAGCTGACGACGGCGATGCTCAAGCGGATGCTCGATGCAGGCGTTGCAGCGGTCAGAGTCGCTGAAGATGCCGACGAAACGAGCCCGATCATCAAAATGCTCGCCAAAGATCCTAACGATTCCTACGAATCGGCTTTGAAAGATTTTTATCGCAAAATCCGTCCGGGTGAACCAGCGACCCTTTCGAATGCCCGTTCTGCGATCATGCGTTTATTCTTTGATCCGAAGCGCTATAACCTCGGCCGCGTTGGCCGCTACAAGCTGAACCGGAAGCTTGCTTTTGAAACTTCCGATGAAGAGTTAGGAATGGTCACTCTCCGCAAAGAGGATGTGATCGGCGCAGTCAAATACCTTATCCGCTTGAAAAAAGGGGATGAAGAGGTCAATGTCGACGATATCGATCATTTGGGCAACCGCCGCGTCCGTTCTGTAGGCGAGCTGATCCAGAACCAGTGCCGCATCGGCCTGGCGCGTATGGAAAAGATCATTAAAGAAAGGATGAACCTTTTTGATTTCACTTCTGACACGCTGACGCCTGGAAAGATCGTTTCTGCAAAAGGTTTGGCAGGTGTTCTGAAGGACTTCTTTGGAAGATCTCAGCTTTCTCAGTTTATGGACCAGACCAACCCAGTGGCGGAATTGACGCACAAACGCCGTCTCTCCTCTCTTGGGCCAGGCGGGCTCAATCGGGAAAGAGCAGGTTTCGAGGTGCGCGACGTCCACGCCAGCCACTATGGAAGGATTTGTCCGATCGAAACTCCGGAAGGACCGAACATCGGTTTGATCACTTCCCTCTCCTCCTTTGCTAAGATCAACGAGTTTGGTTTTATTGAAACGCCTTATCGGATTGTCCGCGACGGCATTGTGACAGAAGAGATCGAGTACATGACTGCAGACCAGGAAGAGAACTGCGTCATCGCGCAGGCTTCTGCCGTGTTGGATGATCTCAACATGTTCACAGAGCCTTTAGTATGGGCCCGTGCACGCGGCGAATCGATGAAGATCGAAACGAACAAGATTACCCACATGGACGTCTCTTCGAAACAGCTCGTTTCGATCGTCACAGGGCTGATCCCATTCCTTGAGCACGACGATGCGAACCGCGCTTTGATGGGATCGAACATGCAGCGCCAAGGGGTGCCGCTTTTGAAGACCCAGGCCCCTATTGTGGGAACGGGGTTGGAACTGCGCGCAGCGCGGGACTCGGGCGCCGTTGTTGTCACTGAAGAAGACGGCACTGTCGATTACGTTGACGGCTTTAAGATTGTCGTCGCTTCTAAAGACAACCCGCTTAACAAGAAGACCTATCACCTCAAGAAGTTTATGCGTTCTAATGCGGGAAGCTGCATTAATCAGACGCCCCTTTGCTATGTTGGCGATCAGGTGAAAGCCGGCGATGTCATCGCTGACGGACCTGCCACAGACAAAGGAGAAGTTGCTCTTGGGAAGAACGTTCTTGCAGCGTTTATGCCTTGGTGCGGTTACAACTACGAAGACGCGATCATCATTTCTGAAAAACTTCTGAAGGACGACTACTACACGTCGATCTATTTGGAAGAGTTTGAACTGACGGCGCGAGATACGAAGCTCGGTAAAGAAGAGATCACACGCGATATCCCGAACGTCTCGGAAGAGGCGCTTGCCAATTTGGGCGAAGATGGGATTATCCGGATCGGAGCTGAAGTGAAGCCGGGGGATATCCTCGTCGGAAAGATCACGCCGAAATCGGAAACGGAGCTCGCTCCCGAAGAAAGGCTTTTAAGGGCGATCTTCGGTGAAAAAGCTGCAGACGTCAAAGACGCCTCTTTGACTGTTCCTCCTGGAACAGAGGGTGTCGTTATGGACGTCAAAGTGTTCTCTCGCAGAGACCGTCTATCTAAGACAGATGATGAGCTTGTCGAGGAAGCATCGCGGATTAAAGATATCCATCAAGAGTTCAAGATAAAAGAAGCAGAGCTTATGATGGAATTCCACGAAAAGATCGGCGCTTTGATGATGGGTGAAACAGCCCCGGGCCCGATCTTGCATCGCAAATCGGGTGATATCATCGTCAAAGAAGGCGAGACGATCAACCAAGAAATGCTTGAAGCTCTTGAGAATGAAAAGCCTGAAGATCTCATCATGAGCGACAACGAGATGTTCGACGCCCTCAAAGGGTATATGCGCGAATACGACGTCGCAATGCAAACATTGCAGACGCAGCATAAGACGGATGTCGAATTTACCCGCAAAGGGGATATCGAGCTCGATCCGGGCATCATCCGCCAAGTCAAGGTCTACGTTGCTTCGAAACGTAAACTCCAAGTTGGGGACAAGATGGCAGGACGCCACGGTAACAAAGGGGTCGTCTCCCGCATCGTTCCTGAGCAGGATATGCCTTATCTTTCCAATGGAGAGACGGTTGAGATCATTCTCAACCCGCTGGGCGTACCTTCTCGTATGAACATGGGACAGCTGTTAGAGACCCACCTTGGCTATGCAGCGCGTAAAGCGGGCATCTATGTCAAGAGCCCTGTATTCGAAGGGTTCCCCGAGTCGCGTATTTGGGAGATGATGCGAGAGCTGAACCTTCCTGCGGACGGCAAGAGCTACTTGTATGATGGGCGTACAGGCGAGAGATTTGAGAACCGTGTGGTCGTTGGATATATCTATATCCTGAAGCTCAGCCACCTTGTTGCTGATAAGATCCATGCTCGTTCGATCGGACCTTACTCCCTGGTGACACAGCAGCCTCTTGGCGGAAAGGCCCAGATGGGCGGCCAGCGTTTTGGAGAGATGGAGGTGTGGGCGCTTGAAGCTTATGGCGCAGCGCATCTCCTCCAAGAGATGTTGACCGTTAAGTCGGACGACGTCGCAGGCCGTACTCGTATTTATG
>CAZEYJ010000014.1:0-8648 GCA_964516795.1 uncultured bacterium | reverse complement strand
GCCATGCACATCTCTTCCACTCTTGGGTCCCTTCAAGCATCTGAATGAGCTGTGTTAATTGTTCCCTTTTTTCATTCGTCCTTTCGACATCCTTCCCGACTTTCGCCTTCCACTCCACATCATGTTCATGTCGTGGATATCGAGGCATCCCTTGTTTCCTACAGGACTCTAAACAATCATCCTCTAGAAACTCCTGCTGCTTGTTGATTGCCTCAATCAATTCCAGAGTTTTTGGCATCCCAGGCGAGAGGATAGCAGCAAATCCTTCCGGATCCGCCTGCCTCCAGCTCTGCACATTTTCAACAAAAGAATAGTTGACTACCTCAGATAAACAAGGCATGTGCAAATAACCGAACGCCCGATCCGGAGAAAAGGGAAACGAAGAAGAATAATGGGCGACTCGACCGACATCCCGGACCGTCTCAACAGAAACCGCCCTCTGGTTAATCCCTTTTTCTAAAACACCGTTTATGAGCTCCCCGGACATCGGCGCAATTCCCCGGGCCATCAGCTCTCCGGTGCACTGCAATTGAGGTTCTTTTTGCAGCGCCATCATCGCAAGCGCTGCGCTATTGGAGCCGTGAAGAAAGGTCAATCGAGATAAGAGAGAGAGCTTTTTCTGCATCTCTTCAGGAGCTGCTCTTTGCATTAACTCAGATTTCTTGCTCTCGCGATTCTCCTTGATCTTAGAACTATATTCAGAGAAAACTGCGGATTGCTTCCAATTACGATAACTGCGGAACGGGAAATTCGCCTCGCGGACTTTATCCACCTCTGCTTTAAAGCGGCGATAATTTTCTCCCTCTTTTCCCTCTTGTGCTTTGATCTGCTTTAACGTTTTCTCCAGCGTGCAGATCTCAGAGATCGAATAATCGAACACCGACGGTTTTAATAGGGACCATCCGTCTGCCCCTTGCGAACCCAAGCCGGGCATTCCCGGATCGATTTCATTGTGAGATCTTGATCCTTTGACTGCGCAAACCATCATCACACCTTTATTAAAAAATTATTGTTTAAACGGCTCAACCTGTGATGGCGCCGTGCAAAGCGGAAAATCGCCGACGTCAAGCTCTGAAATGAGATGGAGCTCTACTCCTTGCACTTGAGGCAATAGCTTGCGGATCTTTTCCTGCGATTCGGCCGTATCGGTGAACAGGGTGTTGCACCCTTGAGGCCCTAATGCAACAGCTTGGCGGAGCAGATACTCATTCGGGTTATATCCATCCGAATAGGGTTCCGGTTTAACAACCGTGGATGCAAAGATGACCGGGAAGGGCGTTGTGATCAAAGAGCGAAAATTCTCATTTTCAGGAATTTGAACACAGGGGGGGTTAGGATCTCTTAAAACGTCTGACAACCGCACATACGCGTCCCCGATCAAATCCAGCTGCCTTTCAAAAATCGGCTTGAGTTGATCTAAATGCTCCTGCGAGCCAAGATCCTCATCCAATTTTCCCAGTGGTTCGCCTAATTTGACTTTAAGCACCTTGCTCAGAAGCGACTCCCACTGATAGTGGCCCTTTCGATAATACCCAATCTCCCGCTGGACCAAATAGAAAAAAAAATTGCAGTCCGAATGGGGTGATAGACGAGGAATATCTTCCTTTGAAGAAAACAGTGATAATAAAGAATCCGGCATTGCCATCGAAGCTGAAGAAGGATCGGCGCAATAGGCTTTTAGAAATACGCTTTCTTCTTCGCTCAAATTGCGATCGATCATCGCGATCAATAACTTAAGCGGTTTTTCCTTGTTTCTCCTCTCTTTCTCTACAGCTTCCATCCATTGATCGGCAAAAGGAAGAACACAGCGCTCAAAAGCCTGCCAGTTCCACTGCTTCATTTGTCTCAGCAGCAGAGCAGATGCGTTCCATCCTGTCTCGCCGCTCAAACTTGCAGAAAAATAGGGATTCGTGATCCATTGCTTGATCTCTGCATAATCACATGGCTCAGAGCTCTTTTCCCACTCCCGCTCACCCCGAAGCATCGCAAGCGCTTGCCGGAACGATCCAAGCTGTCTTTCCTTCGCATCGGTAAACTCCTTCATTCTGTAAGAACGCGGAGCTTTGATCTCTTGCCTTAAACACTCGATCCTTTCCTCAATCGCAGCGACCAATTGCAGCATCCTTGGGCTTCCGTAACAAAGCAGAGCCTGAAATCCCTCCGGATCCTCTTCCCTCCACCTCTGCAGAAGCGGCGCGATTTCGATATTTTTCTGAGAAAGGGTCAAAAAAGGGTTTTCAATCTCCTCGAACTTATCCGGAGAGAATCTAAAACTTGAAGTATAATCGATCACTCGAGACACATCTCGAACAGTCTCAACGGAAATGGAATGAAGATTGATTCCATGGGTTCCAACCCCCTCTCTAAGTTCCCCTGACATCGGGGCAATGCCTTTAGCCACCAGCTCCCCGGTGCACTGGAGCTTAGGCTCTTTCTGCAATGCCATCATCGCAAGGGTTGCGCTGTTGGAGCCATGGAGAAAAGTCAATCGCGATAAAAGGAAAAGTTTTTTTTGCATCTCCTGAGACTCTGCCCTTTGGATCAACTCAAGTTTCTTCTTCTCCCGATTCTCCTTGATTTTAGGATCGCTCCCTGAAAAGAACTTAAATTGTCTAAGCCCGTAAAAATTCTTCGACACCTTTTTCCACATCAGATAACTGCGAAAAGGAAAATTCGCTTCGCGGACTTTATCCACTTCTGCTTTAAACCGGTGGTAATTCTCTCCCTCTTTTCCCTCTTGTAATTTGATCTGGGTTAAAGCCTCTTCCAAACTCGAGATCTCAGCGATCGAATAATCCAACACCGACGGCTTCAATAAAGATTTAAAATCAAGACCTTGAGAAAAAGATCGTTGCGAGCTCGGCCCAGCACTGGCTGATGAAGAAGATCCTTGGCTAAGCGCACTGTTTAGCCGCTCCATTTTGGCAAGGTTCGATGGACAATAATCGATAAACCAGCCGACGACCGCTTTTCCCAGTTGGATCTTTCGCTTGGGATCAGATTCGAAAAACCTCTCGCGCAAAAAAGGGTAGCTTGCCGCATCGACTTGATGGAACAGGGTCTTCAGCTGAAGGAAGCCAAGATCATCGACTCCGCAAGCGCGCGCTCCACGGCAAATCGCTTCCTTGGTCTCTGCGATAGCAGCTTCAGATGGATTGCGCTGTTTTAGGAAATCCCCGACCGCATCATCGTTCAATAGCTGGATAAAAATAGAAACAGCTTCCGCTCTTAACTGATAGCGCTCTGCAATGCGTTGGATCACCTCTTGCGTATAACGGAGTTCCAACTCCTTGCGCTTTGGGCATGCTGAATAAAATTCTTGAACAGCCCTCCCCTTGCCGATGTCGTGAAGTGCCAGAAAAAGGATAAACTCCTCAGAGCTCAGGCCAACAAATTGCAAGATCATCTGCGTCTGGCCACTCTGCATAAATTCTTTTTCAAAACTTTCCACCACCATCCGGGAATGCTCTTCCACCGAATACCCTTCGCCGACACCTGCAGAGAGAGAATACAGCTCGTTAAGTTCCGGCTCTTGCTTGAGGTGATCGACCACCTCTTGGGCCGAAAGCTTCCGATGCCCTTGTAAAAAGTCTTTGATCGCTCCTGCAGCATCGAAATAGCTTAAACCAACACTGCCCCCACCTTTTGAACTTACCGATAGATTAATATAACTGGCCATCTTCTCACCAATGTTAGCGCATTAATACTTTAGTTAAACGCTCTTGTTAAGCGTTCCATTTTAATGAGGTTCGATTGGCAATAACCAATAAAACCGCCAACAGTCGATTCCCCCAATCGGATCGGACGCTCAGCATCAAATTGAAAAAAAAGCTTTCGAAGGAACGGATAACTTGCCGCATCGATTTGATGGAACAAGGTCTTAAGCTGAAGGAAGCCAAGATTATCTAATCCACAAAGAGCAGCTGCGCGGCAAATCGCTACTTGGGCCTCTACGACATCTGCTTCAGACGGATTGCGCTGTTTAAGAAAATCCCCGATAGAATCATCGATCAATAGCTGGATAAACACAGAAACAGCTTCTGCTCTTAATTGATAGCGCTCTGCAACTTGCAGGACCACTTCTTGCGTGTAGCGGAGCTCAAGCTCTTTGCGCTGAGGACTAGCAAAATAGCATTGCCGAACAGCTCTTCCTTTACCGATGTCATGGAGAGCTAAAAAAAACATAAATTCTTCAGAGCTCAATCCAACATGCCTTAAAATTTTTTGAACATCGTCGCGCCCCATAAATTCTTTTTCGAAACTTTCCACCACCATCCGGGTATGCTCTTCTACCGAATACCCTTCGTTGACTCCTGCAAAGAGAGAATACAGCTCGTTGAGATCAGGCTCTTGCTTGAGATGATCCACCACCTCTTGGGCCGAGAGCTTCTGATTCCCTTGGAGAAAACTTCTGATCACTGCCGTATCAGCCGACTGATAGCTGAACTCGATGCTTCCGGCTCCTCTTGAGCTTGCAGATGGATTAATATAACTAACCATAACCCTTCACCCACTTTAAAATATTTAATATTAATAAATTACAATCGCTAAAATACAATTAAAATACATAATAATTATGCGCAAATAATCATTAATTATCAATTAAAATGAAAAATGCAAATTAATATATAAATAAAATATTTATTATGCACAGAAAGAACGCAAAATTAATATTAAAAAAGAACAGAACCAACAAGGTATTAGGATAGGCAGGATATCCTGTTATTTCCGCTCTTCAGCTGTACAGATGTTCCGTTCGCATTGTGAAAAAAGGGGGATCGGAATAAACTTGCAATTCAAAATCATGTCCAACCCAAGAAATCCATGCTAACATTCCAAGAGATCATCCTCCGATTGACCCAGTTCTGGGAAAAAAAGCAATGCATCATCCACCAAGGCCACGACCTTGAGGTCGGCGCAGGGACCTTTAACCCGGCGACATTTTTAAGATGCTTAGGACCAGAGCCTTACAGAACAGCCTACGTAGAGCCGTCGCGCAGGCCCAAAGATGCGCGCTTTGGAGAAAACCCCAACCGGATCCAGCTGTTCCACCAATATCAGGTCATCATGAAGCCCTCCCCCCCCGATATCCAGCAGCTCTACCTCGACTCGCTGGCGGCGTTAGGGTTCGACCTGAAAAAGCATGATATCCGCTTTGTCCACGACGACTGGGAATCGCCGACCCTCGGCGCTTGGGGACTGGGGTGGGAGGTCTGGTGCGACGGGATGGAGATCACCCAGTTCACCTACTTCCAATCGATCGGCAGCATGCCGCTGAAACCTGTCAGCGCAGAGTTGACCTACGGGCTTGAGAGACTGGCAATGTACATCCAAAACACAGACAGCATTTTCGACGTCAAATGGAACGATACGCTGACATTCCGCGACATCATCCACACAAGCGAAGTGGAGTGGAGCGCCTATAACTTTAACGAAGCATCGACCTCCATGTGGCTGAAACACTTTGAGGATTTTGAAAAAGAGGCCAAGACGTTAATTGCGCGCAACCTCCCGCTGCCGGCTTACGACTTTGTGATGAAAGCCTCCCATGCGTTCAACATCCTCGATGCAAGAGGGGTCATTTCCGTGACGGAAAGGACCGGTTACATCGCCCGGATCCGCGAGCTGGCAAGGCTCGTTGCAGCAGAATATGTGGCCAGCCGGGAAAAGGTCGGCTATCCTCTTCTCAAAAAGGAAAAGACAAAGGCGGCAGTCAAACCGTTTAAGTTCAAACCGCTTTCCCAATTCAATCCGAAAAAGCGTCAGGATTTCCTCCTTGAGATCGGCTCTGAGCAGCTGCCTGCGACGTTTGTTCCGATCGGGTGCGCCAACTTGGAAAAAGCCCTCCGCCGCTTTTTGAACGATCATGCGCTCTCTTTTGAAAGCCTCCACGTCTATGGAACTCCCCAGAGGCTGGCGATTGCAGTCAATGGGCTCGTCGAAGGCACCGAGTCAAAGCTCATTGAAAGAAAAGGCCCTGCTGTCAGTTCCGCCTTTGACAAAGAGGGAAGACCGACTCCTCAAGGAGAAGGCTTTTTAAAAGCGGTAGGCCTGAGCTCTGCTACCTTGACCGAGATCCGTAAAGGAAAGCTCAAAGAGCTTAAAGTAAGCCTGCTAAAAGATGTCGAATACCTGTTTGCCTCGATTGAGCAAAAAGGGCAATCGACATTCAACCTGTTGGCAGAGTCCCTGCCCAATCTCATCCTGAACCTCGAGTTCCCCAAGAAGATGCGCTGGGGAGACCTCGATATCACTTATCCTCGCCCGCTCCATTGGATCGTAGCGCTTTTTGGAGATAAGGTGGTTCCCTTCCAGGTGGGAGATCTGATCTCCAACCGCCTCTCGCGCGGCCACGCCCAGCTGAAACCAAAAGAATTTAGCCTGAAAAGCCCTAAAGAGTATCTTTCCACCCTGAAGAAGCACTACGTCCTGGCCGATATCGAAGAGAGGAAAAAATCGATTGTCGATCAACTCAAGGCGATCGAAAAGAAAGTGAAAGGAAAAGTCCTTGAAGAAGGCAAGGTGATCCCCCAAGTGCTGCATCTCACCGAATGGCCACAGCTCACCCACGTCCTCTTCGACCCTCTCTATCTCAAGGCCCCCAAAGAAGTGCTGATCTCTGAAATGGTGGAACACCAAAAATACTTCCCTGTTGCCGACAGCAAAGGGAATTTGAAGCAGATGTGCATCATCACGGCAGACAACACGCCCAACGACCTGATCCGCAAAGGGAATCAAAAGGTCCTTTCGGCGCGCCTTGCCGACGGGGTCTTCCTCTATGAGCAAGATCTCCAAACATCGCTGGAAAAATTCAATGAAAAGCTCGCCGAGATGACCTATCAGAAAGAGCTCGGCTCGATGCTCGACAAGGTCAAACGGATCGAGGGGATCGCCAACGTCGTCAACTCCCATTTAACGCTTGCAGATGAGATCAAAGTGGCGCGTGCGGCCCTTCTTTGCAAAGCAGATCTGGCCTCCGCCCTTGTCGGAGAATTCCCCGAGCTGCAAGGGACGATCGGCAAATACTATGCCCTTGTCCAACAAGAGAACAAGGAAGTTGCCCAAGCGATCGAAGAGCAATGGATGCCTCGGTATGAAAACGCCCCCCTTCCCCAAACACCGACGGGCATTGTGCTTAGCATTGCCGATAAATTCGACAATCTGATCAGCTGTTACAGCATCGGCCTTAAACCCTCTTCTTCTAGCGATCCCTACGCGCTGCGGCGCCAGGCGATCGGGATCATTAAGACACTCATCGCAGGAAAACACTGCGTCAACCTTAAGGCTCTCCTCGAAGAATGCTGCAACTTCTTCCCCAAACTCCGAAACAATTCGAATGAGAAAAACACCCTTGTCAGCGAGATCCTCTCGTTCATTACGGCAAGGACCAAAGGCGTTTTTGAGGATTTCGGCTTTAAAAAAGATGAGATCGACGCCTCGTTGCAAACGCTCTGCTGGGACCCTTACGACCAATTTTGTAAGACAGAGGCTTTGCACGCTTTCCGTCAAGCGGGAACTGAATTCGATAAGCTCTTCGAAGTGTTCAAACGGGCCAAAGGTCAGCTGCAGAAGACGACCTCAACACCTTTCAATCCCTCCCTTGCCCAAGAGAAAGCGGAAATTGAGCTGGTATGCGCCTTAAATGCGCTGGACAAAACCTGGAGCGATGCGATCGCAAACCGCAACTACGTCCAGGCCTTCCGCCTCATGTCGCAACTGCAAGCGCCTCTGGCGAAACTCTTTGACACGGTGAAAATTTTGGCAGACGACCCTAAGCAGCAAGAAAATCGGATCGCGCTGCTCCAAAAGGTCTTTAGCCATTTTGACCAACTGCTCGACTTCCGCCATATCCAGGAGACCAACTGAATGGATTATTATCCTGTCATCGATCTCCACTCTGATCTGCTGAGCTACTTGCGAATGGGAAAGGAGCGGACGCCGCACGACCCTGTCAGCCGAAGTTCGATCCCTCAGCTCAAAGCGGGCCATGTCAAACTTCAGACGCTTGCGATCTACACCCAAACAGGAAAAGGGAGCACGGTGATCGCCCAGGAACAGATCCAAGCCCTTAAGCGGATGGTCTCTTCCTATCCGCTGGACTGCGCTCCCTACTCCCCTGAAAGCTCAAGCCCCCCTTCTGGCCCTGTCCACTTCATCCCCGCTTTTGAAAATGGGGCCGGATTCTCTGAAGAGTCTGAACCGCTTGGCCAATCGCTGGAGCGGCTGGAAGGGATCTGCCGCGATCTAGGGCGCCTTCTTTACATCGGAATGACATGGGACGGGGAAAACCGCTTCGGCGGAGGGGTCGGCTCAAAACAGGGGCTTAAAGAAGACGGGAAGCGCCTTCTCGAATGGATGGCGGCCCATCAGATCGCCATCGATTTCAGCCACTCTTCAGATCTGCTTGCAGAAGGAATCCTCAACCATATCGACCAAGAAGGCCTAAAGCTCCCCGTCATGGCGAGCCACTCGAATTTCCGCAGCATCACAAACCGGGAGCGGAACATGCCCGACTGGCTGGCGCAAGAGCTGATCCGCCGCAAAGGGCTCCTGGGGCTAACCTTCTTCGGCCCTTTCATCCACCAGACCGATCCCTCAGCGATCCTCCGCCACGTCGAATACGCCCTCTCCCTTGGGGGACACGATTC
>CAZEYJ010000013.1:0-14996 GCA_964516795.1 uncultured bacterium | reverse complement strand
GGATCGCCTACCGTGGGCTTTTCCTCATCGATAAGCAAGGGATTGTCCGCCACCAGCTCATCAACGATTTGCCGCTGGGAAGATCGGTTGACGAGGTGCTCCGCATGGTCGATGCGCTGAGCTACTTTGAAAAAAATGGAGAGGTCTGCCCTGCGAATTGGAAGCTCGGCTCCAAGTCGATGAAGCCGACCCAAGAGGGCCTTATCAGTTATTTTAAGTAAACAGTCTTCCTATTTAGAGAAAGAGAATGGAACCGGCGTTACCGCTTGAGTTCCATTCTTTTCATTAAGAGTCTGTCATTGAATTCAACGACAGACTCTCAAGGCGGGCATGATCAGAAAGTCCATTCATTCTCTTCTTGGATAATTTCCATATCATCTGCATATAGAGTTAAGTCAAGCTCCTCAAGTTTTATCTCTTCTTCAGAAGAGGCTTCTTCTTTGCCTTCTGCATTAGAAATCGGTTTGCTTGGACCGCCGGACTTGGCGATAACGTCTTGATGATAAAGATCGAGGTAGACTTCAAGTCTTTCAGGAAAGTGGACAGGAAGGTCAAGATCGCAAATGAAATTTCTGTCGAACAATGTTGTTCTGGCGTTCTTGTATATTGTCTCTGGGTCAGCATCTTTTGATTTGAGTTCATCGATTACGGCTTTTGTGAAGTCAAGGATGATGGTGTGTTTTTCCCGGATGATATCCAGGTGTTTCAGTAGCCTTTCTGAGCGCTTTTGAGATTCTTCCAGGAGCCTGTTGCAATCGATAGGATTTTCAATCGAATGGGGGTGAAGATTTTGTTCTTCCTTTGTTTTTTGAATTTGCGCGCGTAAACCTTCTTCCCCTTTTAATGCTTGTTGAATAAACTCTTCGTCTTCTTTTAGCTTTTGTACAACAGGATGATTTTGAACAAAGTCGGGAATGAAATTTGCAAAACTTTTTTTGTGTGAGAACGGGATGCCTTTATCCTTCAGAACAGTTTTTTCCGTTGCAACATAATCGGCAAACCCTTCTTTAAATTCATCAAGCACACTGCGATAAAGTTCTCTTTTTTCATTAACGACTTGCTCGGCTTCTAAGGCTTTTTCCTTAATTTGACCTTTTAAGGACAGGATTTCGTCTTTGGAAAGAGGGTCATTCGAACCTTTTTGCATTTCTTTATATTGATTTTTGAGCCATTCATCGTCAGATGTCATTAATGATTTGACGTTGATATAAAAGAAATGATTTTTGTTTAAGGTTTGGATTTCAGTTAATTTCTCTCCATAGAATGTCACAGGGAAGATGGTTTGGGTGAATTTTTTCTGTTGCTCCAGGAATTGTACTGCTGCTTGGTTAGGTGAACAATTCTCTTGCAGGCAAATTTTCTCTATTTCTGCAATAGCCTGACGATAAAACGCTTGTTCTCCTTCAGGACGCGCGAGTTTCCTGACAGTCATTTTTCCAGTGGTTGGATCAGTTTCCATGAAGGTCGTATGCCAGAATTCCTTAAGATCAGGCTTTGATTGTTTATAAACCATTTCAATTAGATTCAACCATGGGATGATCATTTGGACTGGTTCGAGTAGAGGATCATCAGACGCTTTTGGCTTGGATTCTTTTTTTGATGCAGGAGCTCGAGATTCTTTAATCAGTTCACTTGAATCCCTAATTTCAATATGAGCTATAGATGAATCTCCGGACTCAAACGAGCTCCGCTTATTGAAATTAGCATCTGTGTTAAGGATTTCTCCTATCATCAGATGGCGGCGATTGACAGTTGGCTTAAATGCAACGTTTCGGGAAATATCTTCGCGCGACTGAAGCTCTCTCTTTGAATCGCCTTTTTTTTCTTTTGAATAGATCTCTTTGAATGCTTCTCTTTCGTGCGCTCTCCGCTCTTTCATATGAAGAAGGAACTCTGCGCAGAGGGAAAATAACTGGTCTTCGGTGCTAACAGAAACCTTATGTCTTAGATTTCGAGAGAGGTTTCCTGAATCGACTTGTTCTTTTAAATATTCAATAAAGAGAGATTCTAGGTTCTCATACTGATCTAGGTCAGTCCCTTGAAGGGATACCATCATAAATAGCAACATCGATTTAATTGGCAAATTGCTATATTCTGTATCAAATTGCTCTAAGATTGTTTTTAATATTGGAATATATGCGGAGTAATATGGAATAGCAAGAAAAGTATCAGGATCTGGAATGTCGCCTTGAAATTTCTGATAGGCTTGATGAATGTCTTCCTTCGAATAAGCGGTTGGTAAAGTGCTCTCATAGTCTCGATCCATTTTTTTTCTAATCACGTCGTTAGCGTCAAAGAGACGTGTGATTAGAAAGTCGATTTTTTTTAGAGCGGCTTGATTTCTTTGGATGTTGGGCATCGTTTTTAAATAGAGGAGGTTCTGTTTGATTTGCCTTGCTTGATCTACGTCTGTGATGTCTTTAAAAACTTCTCCTATCGCTTTAATTTCATCTTGTTCCAGACGGTCAGGTGATTGGATTGATTCGATAAAGGCTTTTGTGTTTTTAACTAAGGAAGAGCCGATCTGTGAAATAACCCGGCTGCCCCATCGCTTCGAGGTTGCCAAGTCGTTTACGGAAAGACTTGTCATTGCCCTTCCTAAAGTTCCTTGATTAATTTTTGGATGAGCGCTCATTGTTTCTCCTTAATTTGTTTTGCGTTTGTTTTTATAATAATAATTGTAATCTATTTCGATTAAATATTAAACTATTATCGGATTCTTTCTTTAATTAATTGGTTGCGTGTGATTTAACAGCCTTTATTTTTTTTTAAGATGAATTTTTCGGTGTTAATCTAATTGATTGAAATGGAATGACTTGCGATAAAGATGCTTAGGGAAGGCTTTTGGGGGCGTGGGTGAGAAAGTCGTAGAGGTCTTTCTCGCTGGTGATCAGGAAGCTTTTGTGAAGGGAGCAGATCGAGCAAGAGGCGCTGATGATCTCTTCGTCGCCGACGCCGGGCATGCAGATCGCTGTCAAATTGCGGAAGAGCCCCGGGTTTTCGAGGAGTTTGAGGCCTCGCATATAATCTGAAATGCTAAACCCCTCTTCTTTAACGCGGAAATAGATCAGCTCCCTTTCATAAAGAAGGGCTTGTACGGCATAGCTGATGCCGAGGCTTTCCGGAGGGGGATTGCCGCAGATTTCAGCCAATTGGGGAAGGCTTTTTAAAAGCAGGGGGGTGCAGAAATCCCCTTTTTCCGCTTCTCCAAATAAGAAAATTGAGTGCTTTGGTTTTTCTTTCATAGACCGTCTCTTATTCCCCCTATAGCAAATGGCGATAATTTTTTTAAATTGTTTGAGCTTCGGTTTGATTTAACAAAGATTTTTTTCTTTTTTTAAGCCATTAGAAATAAGTTAGTTGTGAGAGGGATTGTTGAAAAAGATTGAACAGAATAAAACTTTTTTATTATATGTACGCCCTTCTATATTCATATAAATTCTCGCCAGTTTTTAGAGACTGTTAACGAATTCAGGCTTCGTCGAATTTTTGGATTATTTTGGCGAGTTTTCGCTTTTTTTTGTGGGGGGGGGTATACGGAAGTTGGTATTAACCCCAGAAAAAAAAGCGAAAATTCGCTCAAAGGAACCTAAAATTCGACAGAATCTGAATTCGTTAACAGTCTCCTAAGGAGGAAAAGATGTTTGCATTACCTTTTTTCATGACGGCGGGCTTATGCGCGCTTCTACCTGCAGCAAAAGCCAGCGGGATCGATCTTATGCAGTTTTTGCCAAAAGAAGAGAAGGTCCAAGTCCGCCAGCTTGCCAACGGGGTAACGACTTTTATTCAGGAAAATTCTTTTCCTGCTTATGGGGCTGCGCTCCGGGTGATCATGCAATCGGGTGCCCATGAAGGAGCCTTTTTTTCTCTTGATACTTCGATCAAAGATGTCAATGGGATCGAAGAGTTCTTTTCTTTGTGCCGGGAAAATTGCCGCGGTCAGACGCGCTCTGAGATTGTGCGCGAAAAAGGGGATTTTCTTTGCGGGTTTCAGGGGACGATCGATCCTTATGTGTCTCATTGCGTAGGAGAGAACCTCGCTGTGATCGCAGTTGGAGATTTCCCTGTCGATTTGATGCAGGCGATGATCGAAGACCATTTTGGAGGATTTGCCTTCTCTGCTCAGGCTCCAGAGGTGAAAATGCCGATCCAAGTCGGTCTTTCCTCGCTTCATTCCGGTGTGGCGCTGCATCTTGACTATCCTGTGATGCGTTCAGAGCTGAAGACATATGCCGATCTCAAAGAAAGCTGGATGCATATTTTAGCGCAGGACCTGCTGCAGCAAAGGCTCGAGAGGCTGACCCGTTCTTTAAGGGAGAATTGGGTCCATCCCCATCCCCGGTTCATTTATCCGGTCCATGGTTTTGCTTTAGCGTCAGAAGAGTCGAGTTCTAATGTCCTCTCTTGCCTGCTTTGGGAAGTGGAGCAGATCAAGCTTGATGGGTTCAATGAGAATGAGTTTGCGACGGTCCGCGAAAAGACGGCCTATCAGCTTCACCACCTGGCAAGAAATTTCCCTTGCACCGAAAGCTCGAAGATCGCCTCTTTTTATGCCGATGGGTTCCGATCGGGTAGAGATTCTGTCTCTTATGAATCGTTTGTCCAAGCTTCAGAAGAGATTGTTCCGATGATTAAATTTAACGAGATCGAGCCTTATATCAATGACCTCCTGGTCAATTCAAACCGCTTGATCCATGTCCGCTATCCGAAAAATCATCGGTCCAAGCTATTGACTTCTTCTGAGATCGAGGAGATGATGGACAAGATAGCGGGCTTGGCCGATTTTGAAGCGGAGGCTTATTATGAAGAGGATGATGTCATGCTCCTCGACAACCGGTCATCCGAGCGCAGGAAACATGCCTCACGCTCTCAGGCAGAGAAGATGATGTTGACAGATGGGGATTTTGACCTGCAGGAGCGCATTGTCACGTCAGAAGGGGATGTTGTCGAGGTCGATCCGTTTGATACGCTGCCGATCAGCAATAATGAAAGGGAGATCATTAGCTACATTATTACGAACATGGCCGAGAAGAACATTTTTGAGCTCGCCTTTGACAAGAAAAAGATGGAAGATAAGGGAAAGAGGATCCACCATGTCCATCCCTTGCGCTTTATGGGCCATATTTGTTCCAATCACGACTTGAAAAGGAGCTTGAAGCGGATCAAAAAGAGTTCTTTCAAATGGGATGCTTTCATTGACGGGTTTGCCAAGAGGATGAAGGAGGAAAGCTCTCGTAATAATTTGATGATGTATGTCTGTGGCTTTGCCAAAGAGGTCAACGCCAATCCGGACAAGGTGACTTATTACATCCAGAAAAAAGATTGGGAAGGATTGGTCCGCTATTTGATGTAGGAGGAGCGATGTTGAAATGTTTGAAATCCCTCCTCTTGGCGCTGCTGCTTTTTTTTGCTGCAGCGCAATTGACCGCCGCCCAGGTGTTTGTCTCTGGCGGCTTTGATGACCTTCGGGCAAGGGACCTGCGCTTCTTAGAAGAGGCGTCAAAATGGGGGGAATTGACCGTATTTCTCTGGCCCGATGAAATGATCGAAAGCCGTACCGGCAAGCCTTCCAAATTTCCTTTGGAAGAGCGGCTCTATCTGTTAAATGCTGTCCGTTATGTCAGTCACGTCGCCATTGGCCCCGACCTTCCTCTGGGCCAGCCGTTTGCGATTTGGGTCGACCGGGAATCCTCGGAAAATGACGTCCGGCGCGCGCTCGCAGCAGAAAATCATATCGCCTACTGCATCGTTCCTGAGGAAGAACTCGATATCTTTCCTCCTGTTCCGCCCAATCGCTTAGATCTGACCGGTTATCGGAAAAAGGTGATTGCGACTGGGTGTTTTGATTGGTTCCACTCGGGCCACGTCCGCTTCCTTGAGGAGTGCGCTGCCTACGGCGATCTCTACGTCGTCGTGGGCAATGATCCCAATATCCGGTTGCTCAAAGGCGAAGGGCATCCCCTGCTTTTTGAAAGAGAGCGTTTTTATGCCATCAACTCCTTCAAATTCCAAAAGCAGACCTTGATGTCTCCCGGAAGAGGCTATCTTGAATCAGATTCGATCATCAGAGAACTCAAGCCCGATATTTTCGTTGTCAATGAAGACGGGGATAAAGGGGGCAAGCAAGAGTATTGCCGGGAACTTGGAATCGAATACATCGTACTCAAGCGGCTTCCCGCCCAAGGACTGCCCGTCCGCAGCAGCACCGGCCTCCGCGGCTTTTAGAGGTGATCAAAGAGCGAGCGAGAATGGAGAATTTGAACGTCAAATTCCCGGATTTTGAAGTTATTTCTGTACAAAGGAAATAATTTATTTCAGAATACGTCTAATCGTGTTATAAAACTTGTGTTTAAATAAAAATATGAGTTATCATGATCTACTAACAACTAAAGTTAAATCTAAGGAAATAATGTCGTTTAAAAATCTCGGTCTTCAGGAAGAAATCGTTCAAGCTCTCAAAGAGAAGGGCTACATAGAGCCCACTCCCATTCAAATCAAAGCAATCCCTCTGATTATTGAAGGACAAGACATTTTAGCAAGTGCGCAGACAGGCACGGGAAAAACTGCGGGTTTTACACTCCCCCTTCTGCAAGTATTGATGAATACTAGAAAACATGAACATAAGCATGCCGTGCGCGCGCTTATCCTTACTCCGACGCGCGAGCTTGCCGCCCAAGTTGGCGAGAGTGTTAAAGCTTACGGAATGCATCTTCCTTTTAAAACGCAGGTAGTTTTTGGCGGTGTCAATATTAACGGACAGATCCAAAAAATGCGGAACGGTGTCGACATCCTCATTGCAACGCCAGGGAGGCTTTTAGACCTGGCATCACAGCGAGTCATTGACCTTTCCCAAGTAGAAATTTTAGTCCTCGACGAAGCGGACCGGATGCTGGACATGGGATTCATTCATGACATTAAGAAAATCCTTAAATTGATACCTGCGAAAAGACAAAACTTGCTTTTTTCAGCCACCTTCTCCGAAGAGATCAAGAAACTGGCTGCCGGGATCCTAAAGAATCCTCAAACAATCGAAGTGGCAAGACAAAATGCGCCTACAGAGCTTGTTACGCATATGATTTATCCGGTTGATAACAAACGGAAAAAAGAACTTCTCTCGTTTTTAATCGTAGCCAATCAGTGGGAGCAGGTTTTAGTTTTTACCCGGACTAAACATGGGGCCAACAAGCTCTCCAAGCAGCTCACCATGGATGGGATTATCTCTGAGGCAATCCACGGCAATAAAAGCCAGTCTGCACGGACGAAGGCGCTCGCCGATTTTAAATCGGGAACGCTCCGAGTGCTCGTTGCAACGGATATCGCTGCGCGCGGCCTCGATATCGACCAACTGCCTTGTGTGGTGAATTTCGAGCTTCCAAACGTTCCGGAGGATTATGTTCACCGCATTGGCCGTACCGGTCGCGCCGGAAATGAGGGGTGGGCCTGCTCGCTGGTCTGCGTCGATGAACTTAAACTCTTGGCCGACATTGAAAAGCTCCTCAAGCGCAAGATTGAAAAAAAATTAGAGCCTGGTTTTGAAGTGGATCCAAGTATTGCCCCCGAACCCATTCCAAATGGGAGAAATACCCGCTTTCCAAAACATGGACAAGGACGGGGCCCTAGGCCGCAAAGCAATTCCTTTCCTCGCAGGCAAAATACCCCTGACTCCAAGACGTCGAAGAGTTCGTCATTCGGCCATAGATCCAAATTTAGGTAAAATGCCAAAACATAAACCTAATACTATATGGATTGATGCAGATGCTTGTCCAAAAGCAGCTAAGGAGCTGGTTTTTAAATCAAGCCGTCGTTTGAACATTAACGTGATTCTAGTGGCAAACTCCTATCAAAATATTCCACAGAACAATTTGATCAAGTTGGTCATTGTAGATAAAGGGTTCGATGCAGCCGATCAACACATTATCGATCTGGTTGAAATTCATGATCTTGTCATTACGGCTGATATTCCGTTAGCAGCGGAGGTTTTAAAAAAAGAGGCCAAAGTTCTCAATCCACGAGGCGAAATCTATAGCGAAAAGACGATTGGCTCAATGTTATCGATGCGCGATTTCATGAGGGAATTTTACGATGATGGCTCCATTAGGTGCGGTCCGGCAGCATTTGGGCCAAAGGATCTTAAGCAATTTGCCGATTCACTCAACAGACTTCTTTCTTAGGGGATCTCTTGCAAAGAATGATGGCGCTCATTTATCCTTACTGTCATGGAAAGCCTGCTTTTTACTGCACGTTCTTCGTCCTCGTCCCGCTCTTCCGCCTCGGCGCGGTAACCTATTCTTTTTATCTATATTTATTCCTTTGAAAATCAAAAAATAAACGAGTTTTTTTATGGACCTTTTTAGATGTTTATTCCAGGCCAACCATCTTTTTACATTGTTTGTTGTTTTCCCGGCTGTCATTGTTATCGGGTTTCACCTCACTTTAAAACTTCGTTTTGTTCAGTTGACACATTTGAAAAAAAGTTTTTTGTGTTTCACTAAAAAAAATGCGGACAGCGTTGGCAATATTAGTCGATTTCGAGCTGTCTGCTCTGTTCTCGCCGGCAATCTCGGCACCGGCAATATTTCCGGGATGGCTGTTGCGATTGCGACAGGAGGCCCAGGGGCCCTGGTTTGGATGTGGATCATGGTTTTCTTTGGTTCCGTTATTCAATTCGTCAGCTGTGTTCTGGGAGTCGCTTACAGGAAAAAAACAGAGTCTGGCGAATATGTCGGGGGCCCGATGTATTATCTTGAGCAAGGGCTCGGCTACAGAAAAATCGGTGTTTTGTTTGCTGCTTTGGCAATTTTTGGGGCGATTACGATCGGAAACCTTGCTCAGATCAACTCTGTCGTCCTTCCTCTTGAAAAACTAGGCCTCAACGCCTTTCATTGCAGCTTAGGTATCGCTGCAGCTCTTGTTCTCACAGTTTTCGGAGGGATTCAGCGGATTTCTAATTTTGCCTCCTACATTATCCCCTTAAAAGCATTCCTCTATCTTGGAACGGCGGTTGTCATTCTAGTGTTGCACCGCGATGCGATCATCCCTGCATGGAAACTGATATTTCAACAGGCTTTTGACGTATCCGCTTTTGCGGGAGGTCTTGCCGGCGCCGGCATGTTAAAAGCGATTACAACCGGATTTGATCGAGGGCTTTTTGCGACCGATGCAGGTCTTGGCATTGTGCCTATTCTACAAGCGAGCGCAAAGTCGGAGCATCCCGTCGTCGACGGCATTGCTTCTCTGATCGCTCCTGTCGTCGTCATGATCATGTGCAGCGCAACAGGGCTTGTATTGATTGTCACAGGCGCTTTTCAAGACCCTCTCTTGCAAAGCACAAATATGGTGACGCACGCCTTTTCGCAAGGGCTCAATCATCCTATAGGCGGCTATATCGTCATGATCTCCCTTGTTCTCTTCGCATTCACAACCATTATGGCGTGGTGCTACTGCGGAGAAAAGGCATTGAATTTTATCGCAGGAAAAGAGAAAGCGCAGTTGTTTCGGTATCTCTACATCGCTATCATCCCTATTGGAAGTCTATTAAAGGTGGATATGATCTGGGTCCTTGCCGATATTGCGGTGTCACTCATGCTCACCATCAACCTCATTGGAATTGTCGGGCTATCCAATCGCGTGATCCAGTCTAAAAGAGCATATGGAGCCGTCCAAAACTAATGGTTCTTAACAAAAATTCTTGAGATAATTTCTACCGTGAAAGCTCGCTGAAATCGACGGCCGCAGGCGATGCAAGTTCATGCGTATTGGATTAATACGCATGAACTAGCGTTCGTTGATTTGAGCGGCTTTGACGCCGGAATGACCCCAAGAATTTTTGTGAAGGACTACCAGTGCTCTGTAATCCAGCTTCCCTACCTCCCAGAGAGATGAAAGCTCTGGGAGGTTTGGGAAATCTTATTTAAAGGTGGCTTTGGTTTTGGAATGACTAGGTCGAGAGAATCCTCGAGTCAGAAATGTTCTTAGAATGGCAAATGTGATTGGTATGACACCGACTAGGATAAATACAGTATCTCCAAAGATGCGGATCCATTCCAGAGTATGGAAATAGCCGGACATCAGATACGTTAATTCTCTGGCATGCCAATATCCATTTTTCATGGAATCCCACAGTTGGAGCACACCGGCTGGGAAAAGATCTAAAAGGACCATCAATGCCATCCCTGCATTAAGACCCCAAAAACCTACTTTGACAAAAGTCCTGTTGCGTTTCCAGAGAGCCTCGTCTTCCATAGCACGCATACAAAACATCGTTGCTCCAAGGGCTAACATCCCAAATACACCGAACATGGCTGCATGGCCGTGATTAGGCGTTAAATTCGTTCCAAGTTCAAAGTAGGAGATAATTGGAAGGTTGATAAGAAATCCAAACATACCTGCTCCGACAAAATTCCAGACGCCAACTGCTATAAGGAAGTAAATGGTCCACAGTTGTTTTTCGGCTAGAAAATGTCCGCATTTATCGCATTTTGCTTTTGAGATGCGAATAAAATCCCGGGCTTCCATAGTGAGCAAGGTTAGAGGGACAACTTCCATAGCTGAAAAACAGGCCGATAAAGCCATATTCAGATTGGTCTGACCTGTAAAATACCAGTGATGCCCAGTGCCTATGACCCCTCCTAGTAAATAGAGAATGGCATCTAAATAGATGATGCGCAAGGCGGTAATGGTTCTGATGATTCCCATTTGAACAGAGATCACTGCGACGAGAACGGTAGCGAAAACTTCGAAAAATCCTTCAACCCATAGATGGATGATCCAAAAGCGCCAATTATCGATCAATGTAAAGTGAGTTTCATGATTATAAAATACGGCAGGAACATAGAATATTGGAATAGTTGAAGCTGCTAAAAAGAATAGGAGAGAAAGCTCTCTTCTTCGCGGCATGCGAAAGGCTGGTTTTAAGGCTTGAAATAGAAGAAGCAGCCAAAAAGAAAATCCCACGATAAGCAGATATTGCCAAAAGCGGCCTAAGTCTAGGTATTCAGATCCTTGGTTTCCAAACCAAAACCACCATTCTCCTTGGAAAAAATTCCTGCTGCTTAAAAATTCTCCGAAAAGACTTCCGCCAACGACAATTAATAACGCGCCAAAAAGCAAATTTACACCAAGCTTTTGATGACGGGGCTCATTTTGACTAAGCAGTGGAGCAATAAATAAACCGCCTGCAACCCAGGCCGTCGCTACCCAAAAGATAGCTAACTGTAGATGCCATGTCCGCAAAAGATTGTAAGGAAGATAATCTGCAATAGGTAATCCGTAGAAAGTGGATTCTACCCGGTAATGAGCTAATGCTCCGCCTACAAAACTTTGGAGAAGGAATAAAAGCGCAACAACAATAAAATATTTTCCTGTGGCCCGTTGGCTGGCTGTCAGAGTGGGCAAGGTTAAATGAGTTTTACAGACATGCCTGTTTTTTAATCCTCCAGCCCAACCTAGACCAAATTTCCTAACAGTAAAGAGAGCTAAACCTGTGACGCCTATAATGAACAGCAAACTGATTGCACTCCACAAATAAGCATCGGCGCTAGGATAATTCCCCGCGAGAGGGTCATAAGGAAAATTGTTCGTATAGGTGAATTCTTTTCCTGGTCGATTGGTGACTGCAGCCCAGGAAGCCCAAGCAAAAAATGCGGTGAGGTTGCTTAAATCTTCAGAATTGGAGATATAATTTTTTGGCAGTCCTGGTGCTTCACCTGACGTGAAATAGTTTTTCCAAAAATTGAGGCTATGGGCATATGCTTCTGCTTCTACATTGGTAAAAAGCAAAGTGTCCGTTTTATTGTCGTATCGATTTTGCTTTAATATTTTAGGGATTTCTTGAGAAACAGCCCCTTGCTCAAAATCATCCAGCTGGTCAAAAGGCTTGTTATAAATTTCCTCGGCTAAAGATTTCTGCATAAACAGTGTCTGTTCATGCAAATAGGCAGCGCTATAGTCAGGTCCAAGATAAGCTCCGTGACCCCATAAAGTTCCATGCTCCATCAAATTGTTTTTTAAGAACACCCCTTGCCCGCGAGTGACTTGCTCTCCAGTAAAAAGGACGTGTCCATCGGGAGCTACCACCTGTTTTGGAATGGGGGCGGTATTGTCATAAGCAACGTTTGTAATAAGCCCTAAAACCGTAAAGCCAACGATCATAATGAAAAAAGTGATAAACCTCCACCAAGGAGAAAGTTTCTCGTTTTCTTGCAGATCAAAGGTCATGGCGCTCTCCCTATAACAGGTTTCGAAAATATTATTTATGTTATATTTTTCATTTTTTTTTATACAGATAATATTGATGTTAACCTAACTTTAGGGCGTCGATCAATCGGATGATGTTCTCTTTTGCATGAGCTTCTCCCCAGTTTGCGTCTTTTTTTGCTAGTCCTGCTAGGATGGATACTTGGGCATAAACGAGGCGGTGCTGCTCGTTGGAAAGAGCTGCCCATTTGTCTTGCAAGGTTCGAATGAGAGTTTTTGCTAAATTGCTCCGATCGGCAAATAGGTCTTCCTGAATTTCAGAGGATGAGCTGGACGAGGAAGGCGCTGATGTCCATATCCGGCGGATCTGTTGCTGCATCTCAGCGGAAAGTTTTTCAAAGGCGGTTTGAAGGACATCGTCTTCGCTTCCGCGGTGGATCTCTTGGCAAAATGAAGCCAAGGCTGAGCGGCAGGGATAATCTGAACAGGCCAAGTAGTGCTCGTAGAATGATTGGATCTGAAAGAGCGTGTCACCAAATTGTCCATTGCGTTCATTTTCTTGCAAATTTTTGTCAAGAATGCAGATAAAGGGATTGTCTTGGAGCTTAAGCTGTGATAGGAAAGGGAGGTTGATGATTGGTCTTGGAAGGCTAGTCAATCGGTTATGTTGCAGATAAAGCCCATGCAACAAGCGGAGATGGCCGATTGTTTCGGGCAGGCTTGAGAGATGATTGTTCTGGAAGCAAAGAATTTTTAGGTTGGGGCAATAGCCGATTGTCTCTGGTAGCTTCGTAAAGCAGTTGTTATGAATATGGAGAAATTGGAGCTCAGAGAGGTTACAGATTGTTTCGGGCAAACTGGTGAGTTGGTTATTGTTGAGGTAAAGTCCTTTCAATTGGACGAGATGGGTGATGGCCTCCGGGAAGCTAGAGAGATTGGTGCTTGCAAGATGCAGTTGTGTGAGCAGGGTAAGGCTGCCGATTTGCTCCGGAAAGGTCGTGAGGGAGTTGTTTTCAAGGGAGAGTTTTGCGAGTTGAGAGAGGTTGATGAATGTTTTAGGCAGGCCGGTGAGTTGATTTCGGCTAAGATCAAGCTCTGTGAGCTGGATCAGATTGCCGATCTCTTCTGGAAGGCTTGTCAGCCGGTTTTTATGCAGTTCAAGGGTGGTGAGGAGGGGCAGGTTGCCGATTGTTTCGGGTAATCTGGAAAGGGAGTTATCGGAAAGAATGAGTTGTGTCAGTTCAGGCAGATGGTCAATTCCTTGAGGTAAAGTGGTGAGTTGATTGGAACGGAGATGAAGCGCTGTGAGTTTTGCGAAATGGCTGATTGTCTTGGGAATGGATGAGGAGGGATTTTCAGAAAGGTCGAGTTTACTCAGACAGATCAGACTGTGAATTGTTGGGGGTAAACTTTTGAGATGCCGATTATGAGAAAGGACTAGTTCTTTTAATTGGGTCAGGTTGCCGATTGTTTCAGGCAGCTTGGTGAAATTATTGGAAGGAAGGTCTAGCCATGTAAGGGCTGGCAAACGACCGATTTCAGGCGCAAGGCGGTTTAAATGCGTATATTGTAGATTGATCCTGGTGATAGAGGAGAGTAGAATTTCATTTGCAGGATTGTTGAGCCACAGTCGAATGTCTTGGGCGGTTGTCGGAATTTCTTTGCTGATCTGTCTCCATAAACTGGGCTTCATGGCCACAAGGGAGGCATCGAGCTCTTGCTGCGCTTTGCTGTAGCTCTCGGCATCGAAGCCTAAAATACCTGGAGCCTTTGTTAATTCGTAGCTAAGGGAGGCAAAGCGGGAAAAATAGTGAGTCGCGATCGCTTGAATTTGACTGAAGGGTGCCGGTTCATCAGAAGGGCCTGATTCGGAGGCAAAATGGCTTAAGGCGGAATGGATCACTTGATTGACAAAGTGTTCTGCAAAGACAAACCTGTTCATGATTGTGTCGATGTTGGGATGGTGGACCCGCTCTTGAAGAGTTTTCCATAAAGGCCCAAGGAGCTCAGCGTTTAATACGGCATACCATCTTGAATGGACTTCTCTGATGCGGCAAATGGCCTGCTTGTCCTTCCCTCCATCTGTTGCAAAATAAAAGATGATGCCAAGGGGAAGATCTGGAAGGGTGTCAATCGGGGCATAGGCGCTAACGCTCATATTAGACCTTCAAATTTGGTATAATTGGGGGGCAATTTTTAACATTGTTTTTGCTTTGGTTTCAATTGGCATCTTTTTATTGAAAGATATTCTTTTCTGAAGGATAAGTCAGATTTGAGCGGGAGCTCAAGCTAGGTCAGAATATGTTGGAGATCCAAGAAGAAGAGCATCCTTTAGGGGTGTTGCCGTTATATCAAATCCGCTTTAACTATTTGTTTTTCAGCTCCTACTTTTTGGTGATTGCGGCGATCCATGTCTTTCATGCATTTCTCATTGAGCCGACGGGGACGGTTGCCCGCTATTTTTTTGCGTGCTATGGGCTGGTGCAATCGGGGCTGGAGACGTGCATTTTAATTTTGATCTCTGCAATCCTCCGCCAATTCCTTCCGCGGTTTTTCTATCGGCTTTATATTGCGCTGATCTTTATTTTGTTTTTGAGCCATGTGATCGATTTCCCTCTCGTCAGGCTTATGGACATGTCGTTTTGGTTTGCTCTGCATTTTGTTTCGCAGGAAAGTTATCAGAATTTCATGGAGCTTCTCTATGCGAGCAACGTGTCGATGTTCGTTTGGGGGGCGGCAGCCCTTGCAGGCTTAGGGATTATTTTATTCGGAGTGTGGTTGTTCTCTGTAACGGAGAAGTG
>CAZEYJ010000012.1:0-7465 GCA_964516795.1 uncultured bacterium | reverse complement strand
GCTGCATTACCTCGGTATTTCCCAAATATATTCATGCCGTTAATGGAAAGGGCTTCGAACTAAAAGTTTTTGCTTTTATTCTCGCCTATTCTTTGAGTTTATTGCTATAGCTGCCGGTCTTGTTGCCCATCGTAGCTGGCTACAATACACGATCTACTGCGCTTCTCTCCTCGCCAAGGTCGCGACCTTGGCTTCATCGAGAATCTTGTATCTCGTATATTTCGCTCAGCTCGCTGGGCAAGTTAGGGGGCAAGTTGGGTTATTAGGCAACCAAGTAGCACATCAATTTTTTTTTAAATTAGATCCCCTTGTATCTTCCTATCTCAAGGCGGAAAGATGATTGCAATTTTTAGAAAAAATTGAGAGGATTGGCCTAATTATTATTTTAAGAGGCTGCCTCTTGAGGTGAATCCCACAATGCACAGCACTCCCCTTCCATCGATCCTTGAAATCAAACAGCTATTCCCCGTTTATCCTCATCATGTGCAATTTATCGCTGAAAGCCGGATCCACGCGAAGGCGATCGTCAACGGGACCGATCCGAGAAAGGCACTGATCGTCGGCCCTTGCTCGATCCATGAAAAGACGTCGGCGATCGAATATGCAAAGCGGTTCAAAGCGCTTTCAGACGAGGTGAGCCGCTCCCTCTTTCTCGTCATGCGGGTCTATGTGGAAAAGCCGCGCACGGTGGCTGGCTGGAAAGGACTGATCTACGATCCCCATCTGAACGGGAGCCATGATATCCAAACGGGGCTGATCTGGACGCGCGAGCTGCTGATGCATTTGACGGAAATGCGGGTGCCGATCGCAACGGAATTTGTCGATCCGCTGGCTGCTTATTACTTTCAGGACCTGATCTCTTGGGGTTTTATCGGAGCGCGCACATCGGCATCGCAGCCTCACAGGCAGCTGGCCTCTGCGCTCAAAATGCCGATCGGATTTAAAAATGGGACCGATGGCAATTTAAGCAATGCAATTCATGGGATCACTTCGGCAAAAACGCCTCACTGCCTCATGAACATCAATGAAGAGGGGCATCTGTGCGCTGTGCAAAGCGACGGAAACCCCTGGACCCATATCGTTCTGAGGGGTGCCCAAGAGGTGCCCAATTACGATGCGGGATCGGTTGGCGCTGCCTTGCAGAAGCTCGCTGCGGCCCATCTTCCGCCTCGGCTAATGATCGATTGTTCCCATGACAATTGTCAGAAGGACCATGAAAAACAGCAAGTTGTCTTCCAGTCTGTGATCGAACAGATTTTAAATGGAAATGAGTCGATTTTCGGGATGATGCTCGAAAGCCATTTGGAAAGCGGCAGCCAACTGCTTGGAGAAGATCCCTCTTTGCTAAAGTATGCAACGTCGATCACAGACCCCTGCATCAACTGGAAAACAACAGAGCAGTTGATCTACTCGGCCAATGAGTCGCTCTCTTCACCTTCATTCTCTTCGATCGGCAGCTGAGGAGCTTCTTCCTGCACGGTGATCAAATTGACCCATAGCTGGTGCTTCCATTCGCGGAACAATGAGCCTTTTTCATCAACGATTTCTGCCTTATAGGTCAAAATCCCCTTTGTTTCATCATACTCCTCATCGAGCAATTTATAGGTCACCCAGCCCATTCGTTGATCGATCGGGAAGCAGACTGTCTTTTCCGTATAATTCCAGAAGATCATCGTCAATTGGATATGGGGCTTTTTACGGAGGAGCTCTTTGGGAACGCGCCAGTCGATGATCATCATCTGGCCGATGGGAGGATGGTCTTGGCGGGGGTCGGGCGTTTTGACATGGGTGCTGGCCAGATAGCGGACATCGACCCACTGCTGGCTGACCGATACATAATATTTTTCACAGCTGCTCAAGACGAGCAGGAGCAAAAAGAGGGAATTTGGCAGCAATCTTTTTTTGAACCAAAGCATCGTTCACATTTTGTGCAAAATCAACTATAATCAATTATTAAGCCTTTTTTTAGGGTAAATATGCAAGCGGATAATCAGAATTCTTGGGCGCAATTTCCAAAGCAAGCCGTCTATGGGATCATCTTCAATCCAGATAGAACACAGGTCCTCATGGTCAAACGCAGGGACATCCCCGTCTGGGTCCTTCCCGGAGGAGGCCTTGAACACAGCGAAGCCCCGGAAGAGGGAGCTGTCCGCGAAATTTTAGAGGAAACGGGCTATCAAGCGGCCATTGTCCGCAAAATTGCTGAATACCTTCCTGTCAATAAAATGACGCAATACACCCATGTTTTTGAATGCCGGATCATCGGCGGATCGGCCCAAACAGGCGCCGAATCCCAACAGGTCGATTATTATCCGCTCACTGAGCTTAAAAAACTGCCGCCTCCATTCGAAGGCTGGATCCTAGACGCAGCAGCAAACCATCCGGATATCTTAAGGAAAAAGATCGAAGGGGTCACCTGGCTGAAATTCTTTAAGCTTCTGCTGTGCCATCCTCTCCTTGTCGGGCGTTATGTCCTGACAAAGCTGGGGATCCACATCAACTCATAAAAGAATAGCAACCTCAAATTTTGCAATTCCCTCTTAAGTGACCATTTTTGATGGATCGACGGCTGCATCGAACTGCTCCTCTGTCAGCACTCCCATCTCCAAAGCGGCCTGCTTCAATGTCATATTTTCCCGATAGGCCTTTTGAACGACTTTGGCAGCTTTGTCGTAGCCGATCAAAGGATTGAGGGCTGTGGCGAGCATTAAAGAATTGTCCAAATGCTCTTTAATCCTTTGCAAATTAGGAGTGATGCCGACCAGGCACTTATGATGGAAATTGAGTGCGACATCTGCGATCAGATGGATCGACTGCATCAGATTAAAGATCATCACCGGTTTATAGACATTCAGCTCAAAATCTCCTTGCGACCCTGCAAAGCCGATCGCGGCATCATTGCCGAAGACTTGGACTGCGACCATGATCATCGATTCACTTTGGGTCGGATTGACTTTTCCGGGCATGATAGAGGACCCTGGCTCGTTTTCCGGAATATAGATCTCACCTATCCCGCAGCGAGGCCCAGAGGCAAGCCACCGGATATCGTTGGCGATCTTCATGAGCGAGCAGGCTACGCGCTTCAATGCGCCGCTCATCTCAACGACGGCATCATTGGCAGCCAACGCTTCAAACTTGTTGCGCGCCGTAATGAAGGGATGTGCTGTTAATTCATTGATCTTCAGCGCAATCTTCTCTGCATATTGTGGATGGGAGTTCAGCCCTGTGCCTACTGCTGTTGCCCCAAGCGCCAATTCAGAGAGATGGGGAAGAGCAGCTTGGATCGCTTCGATCCCATGTTCAATTTGTGAAGCGTAGCCTGAAAACTCCTGGCCAAGCGTCAAAGGGATAGCGTCCATCAGATGGGTCCTTCCCACCTTGACCACCTTGCTGAACTCTCGAGATTTTTTTTCGAGGCCCTGCTGCAAGACATACAGGTTCGGGATCAATTTTTTGATGATCATCAAAGAGGCGGCGATGTGCATCGCAGAGGGGAATACATCGTTCGACGATTGGGACTTGTTGACGTCGTCATTGGGATGGATAGGACTTTTAGAGCCGAGCACTCCTTGGGCCATCTCGATGGCGCGATTAGAAATGACCTCGTTGACGTTCATATTCGTCTGAGTGCCGGAGCCTGTCTGCCAAACGGACAATGGGAAATGATCGTCAAGCTTTCCCGAGATCACCTCATCGCTGGCAGAGACGATCAGGTCCCGTTTTTCAGGAGGAAGCAATTTCAAGTCGCAATTGACGATCGCTGCCGCTTTTTTGATCAAGGCGAGGGCGTGGATCACTTCGATCGGCATCTTCTCTCTACCGATCTGAAAGTTCTCAAAGGAGCGCATTGTCTGGGCTCCATAATATCGGTCAGAAGGGACTTCCACTTCGCCTAATGAATCTTTTTCAATACGCACTCTTTTTTCCATGGCTTAATAATCTTCAGAAAGCTCTTCAAAGACGATTTCCAGTAAAACCCGCTCGGGCCAACTGATCGCATCTTCGATCACGCGCTCTGCCGCTTCCCTATTGCTTATAATGGTTGTGAGCAAAACGTTTCTATCCGCCTCTTTTGAACAGTCATCGATCCATTGCAGGGCTTGCTCAGCCAAGTCTGCAGCCTCATTATACAATGCTGACGCCTGCTCCAAGGCAGCGACCACATCATTCACATTATCCGGGGTGCGGCGGCACTGGGCCAGCGCAGCTGCGCTTTCTGCCACCTCTTGGCTTTTTTCATAAAGGGACACGGCTCGCTGGAACCGGATTTCGCTGCGCAGTTGCATCAACTCGCTCATGCGGCGCTCGAAAATCTGCTGATGCTCGAAGCAAGACCGTCTCGTCTCTCGCCGCGAATCCTCATCTTTGCGCTTCTTCGCCTTGCCGGAAATCCCGTCGAGGATCTGGTTGCACCGCTTAAGGGCTGATTGGCAATAGCTAACTGAATAATCGATGATTTGCAAATAGAGATCTGTCCCTGTATCGAGCTGTTGGAGCTGGTTTACTAGATCATTGCACTGGTTCCAATCAGAGATCATCTGTTGATAAATCTTTGTCACCTCTTTTGGCTTCATGGCAAAAACTAAACCGGGAATCAGCAGAAGTAAGAACAGCAATCTCTTCATAAAACACCTTGGGTAACTAAAAAAAATAATTCGAAATTAGAATCGATCATGAAAAATAATGCAAGTGTTTTTTTGGAAAAAAGAGCATGATCAAAAAAAAATGCTCATTATAAGGTGTAACCACCTTGGCTTCGTCGAGAATCTTGTACCTCGTCTATTTCGCTAACGTCTCGGACAAGATAGAGGACAAGTTGGGTTAATACAGCCCTCCTCGGGAAAATTTCAACCCTGAGGGCTTTCGCGTTGCCCAGAACAAATTTTTGAGACCGGTATACCTATGCAGCAACCGATTCTTACAAAAATCCCTCCGAGGCGCACCCTGTCTTTTAGAAAGGGAGGTTCTCTGAACTTCCTGACAACACACCCTTGGGCTTGCGATTTTTTCCTGGTCTTCTTTGTAGTTGCTCTTGGTTTCGGGTTTACCTCCTATTTCCAGCGTTACGCTGAGCCTCTTGAAGCTACCGTCCACATCGATCTGTCTGTTTTTGCACTGCCCAAATACACATTCTTTTCCATGTGCCGTGGCATTTTAGGCTATATCCTCTCTCTTATTTTCAGCTTGATCTGGGGATTTTGGACTGCCAAAGACCGCTTTGCAGAGCGGTTCCTCATTCCAATCCTCGATGTTCTGCAGAGCATCCCCATCCTCGGGTTTATGCCTGGCCTGATCCTTCTCCTCGTGGGCATTTTCCCACGCACCAATGTGGGGCTGGAGCTTGCGGCGATCGTGATGATCTTTACGAGCCAGGCATGGAATATGGCCTTCGGCGTCTACCACTCGCTGCGGATCATCCCTCAAGACAAGATCGATTGCGCGACCACCTATCGTTTCAGTTCTTGGCAGCGGATGAAATGGCTCGACATTCCGTATACCGTCATCAGTTTGATCTGGAACAGCATCATGAGCATGGCGGGAGGGTGGTTCTTCCTCATCGTGAACGAATCGTTTAAGCTCGGCGAGAGGGATTTTCGCTTGCCCGGGTTGGGTTCTTACATGAGCCAAGCTGCGGCAAGCGCAGACATCGCTGCCATGCTCTGGGGCATTGTTTTTATGATCCTCCTGATTGTTTTCCTCGATGAATTTTTATGGAGGCCCCTGATCGCTTGGTCGCAGAGGTTCCGCGTCGAAGAAACCGGAGTGATCACTTATAACGATCCGTTGATCTCCCAAGTGATCGCCCATTCCCGGCTGGTCCGGCAAACCCGAAAAGGCTGCGCCTGTTTAAGCCAACTGCTTTTCCGTGTAAAAATTGGAATCCCCGGCTTTTTCAAGGCCCTTGTCCTCAGCCGTATCGGGCTGGCCATCCTATTAACCTGCATCGGCGCCGCTTTGATCGCCATCGTCAGCGTCGTCGCTGAAATCTCATGGGAACAATGGCTTGATCTGGGATACATGACTTGCTTGACATTCAGCCGGGTCCTCTGCTGCCTTGTCATAGGAACGCTGATCGCCCTTCCATTGGGCCTGATGATCGGATTATCAGAAAAGCTCTCCAAGCGGCTTGAGCCTTTGATTCAAATTGCCGCCTCATTTCCTGCCACCCTGCTCTTTCCAATTATCATCTTATTGCTGCACAAGGCGGGAATTTCACTGCAAATCGGCAGTGTGGCGCTCATGATGACCGGAACGCTATGGTACATCCTGTTCAACGTCATTGCCGGCGCGAAAGCGATGCCCTCCGACCTAAGAGAGGTTGCTGCAACGTTTCATTTAAAAACGCGGTACCGGCTCCTGCGAGTTTACATTCCCTCCGTCTTTCCCTATTTAGTGACGGGACTGATCTCCGGCGCCGGAGGGGCTTGGAATGCAAGCATCGTGGCTGAATATGTCACCTACCAAAACGAAGTGCTGGAGGTCCCCGGAATTGGTTCTATGATCAATTTAAGCGCCCAACATGGACAGATCCCTCTTTTGGTCGCCAGCGTCTTGGTCATGGCAAGCGTCGTCGTCACCTTGAATTATCAAGGATGGCTACGGCTTTTTCATTATTCTGAAAAGAGGTTTTCTTTAACGGTATGAGCTTGAAAGAAAAGAAACCTATTTGCGAAGCAAAAGGTATTACAAAAGAATTCTATGGGTCAAATCACCACGTTCTAGGGGTTCTGGATAAAATCGATATCCAAGTCTATCCCAATGAAATCCTCGCAATTATCGGGCCCTCCGGCTGCGGCAAATCGACCCTGATCCGGATTTTGGCAGGATTGGTCCCGGCGACACACGGGCAAATCATCTATCACGGAAAACGGATCTCAGGGCTTCTGCCCAATTTTTCTCTGGTCTTTCAAAATTTTGCCCTCTTTCCTTGGATGACTGTAAAGCAAAACATCGAAATAGTCTTAAAAACAATGGATTTGTCCAAAGAAGAGATTGAAAAGAGGACGCGTGAAGCGATCGCGTTGATCGGACTTGCAGGGTTTGAAGAAGCCTATCCCCGAGAAATTTCAGGAGGGATGAAACAGCGGGTAGGGCTTGCAAGGGCCCTGGTCCGGCAGCCTGAGATCCTTTTGCTCGACGAGCCGTTCAGTTCGCTCGATGCCTTTACGGGGGAAATGCTGCGCCGCGAGCTGCTCAACATTTGGGAAAATCAAGAAAAGGGACCTCGCGCCATCGTGATCATCTCCCATGATATCAGGGAGGTGGTTTTTTTGGCCGACAGGATCATCATGATGGAAGCCAATCCCGGACGGATCCGCTTAATGATAGAAAACACACTGCCAAGGCCAAGGGACTACCACTCGGCAGAATTCATCCAGCTCGTCGACCAGCTTCACGATGCTTATTCAGAGCCAAGGCCTCTGGCGCCTCAGCCTGTCCTGCCGCTTATCCCTGCTACTACAGA
>CAZEYJ010000011.1:0-4232 GCA_964516795.1 uncultured bacterium | reverse complement strand
CGGTGAAGGAGGAGATCATTTTCATCGCTGTATGGCTATGGAAAGGGGTGTAGAGCATGGGGATGTCGGCTTTTTCCAGCTCTTCGACGATGTAATGCCTCGGCCTGTAATCGCCCGTGAGGATCATACAGGCTTTGAGGTCGTTGAGAGGGTTGGCGATCTTTGCGTCCCAATGCTTCGAGAGGGTGGCTAAAATGATATCCTCCCGATTTGCAGGCGTGATGATGAGCTGGCTTTCTGTGATGGTATCTCGATAGTTTTCGACGACGGTTGCGATGAGCCGGATCTCTTTGAAGTGGCGGAGCTGATGTTTTTTCCCAGTGATCAGGCTGGTTTCGAATAGCTGCTCAAAATCTTTCATCGAGGGGTTGCTGAGAAAAGGGTCAAGAGGGATCGAGCCGATCAGGGGGATGTTCCACCGTTTCAGAGCGATCGGCATGTAGCGCTCGATCATCGCCCGCTTTTCAGGAAGGACGCGGTTTAAGATGACGCCGATCACTCGGGCGCCGTGCAGATCGCATAGTGTTTTATGGAGGGTCAGCTCATCATAAGCGGATCCCAGGCCTCCCGAGGCGACTAGGATGACCGGCATGTCCAGTAAAGAGGCGACTTGGGCATTGTTCAGGTTGATGATCGATCCGACTCCGCAATGACCTGTTCCTTCTGCGAGGACGAAGGTGTTTTTTTTATTGAGATGGTCCAGCGCTGTTTGAATTTTGGAAAAGAGTTCTTTTTCATCGATTTTCTTGTCGAGAAATTCGCGGGTGAATCCTTGGGGGATGAGAACAGGGCTCATGTCTTCGTAGGCGGCTTTAAGAGAAAAGTGCTCTTTGAAGATCAGGACATCTTTGTCGACGCTTAAATCTTTTTTGATTTCGATGTGCTCTTGGCCGATCGGCTTGATGTAATTGATATGCTCGAAGCGTTTTTTTAGGCCGGCAAACAACCCTAGGCAAGTTGTTGTCTTGCCGACGTTTTGCCCGGTAGATGCGATAAATAGTCCCTTTGCCATGAGGGTCAGACTATCTTAAGCTCTATTTATCGGACAAGTTCCCATATTGTTCTAGGAAAGTGCGGCAGCCTTGGTGCGCTATGGCGATGTAGTTGTGACGCTGGTAGAGCGCTTCTCTTAGCTCTGTGATTTTTTGCCTTGCGCGGGCAAAGGCAAGGTCTTTGCTGATGTCAGTGACCCATTGCATATCAAAAATGAAGAAGTTCCAGATCGGGATGTCATGGGGCTGATTTGTCCATCTTTCAAGGGCGGCGATCTGTTCGTTCAATTGTGCAAAATGTCCTTGCAGCGCAGTGCGGTGTGTCTGGACTTTGGCTGCATGCCGTTGGAGTTCCGCAGCTATGCTGTTGTTGAGGCGCTGTGTCAGGGTGGTGATTTGCTGCTGTGCGTTTTGCAGTTGGCGCACGGCTGTATTGAGCATCTCGCGCGACTCGGGCTGATAGGGTTCTGTATTGATGGTTTGCATTAGCGAATCGATGTTCCTGCGGGTCGTTTCAGCTTGCGCAAGCGCATTTTGTAACAGGTCCTTATCATCTTTTAATTGTTGGTAATTGAAAATGAGACGGGAGTGGGGAGTGAGTTGGGCAAAGAGGCTGGAGACTGTTTGGTAATGGGCTTGCCCTTGTCTGATTCCTGTGATCTGAACGCCTCGCGCCGCAGCGGTCGTTGCGACTTGGGCAAGAGAGGTGCGGATTTGGTTAAATAGGCCTTCAGCTTGCGTTAAGTGGAGTGATTCTTCATAGAGTGCATAGGCGTTGTCAAGGCTGGCTGCGACCGGGGTGTAGCTCTCGGCAAGCCCTTGAGAAATCTCATTGAGCTTGCGTTTGGTCTCCGTATGGAAGTGGCGGTTTGCATCTGCTCTGCTCAAGGCATCGCGGCGGTTGCGTTGAAAGGAGGTGGAGGATTCGATTGTTGTGCGCAGCCATCCCATCCCTTCCGATGTAAAGGGGGCTTCTGGCTGTAGATGGGCGAGCTGCTCGCGAAGCGAAATTGCTGTCTGCGTTGATTGCTCTTTGAGCTTTTCGATGAACTGACGGACTCCCGCTTTTTGCTTTTCTCCAGCAAAATCAAACTTTTCTTCGATTGCGTAGAAAATCGAGGCTTCTAGGATCTCGTCGGAAATATCTCTGATCATTTTTTCCAGCGCTTCAAATTCCTCGTCAGAAACGGGTTGTTCAGCGTCCATCGAACTATTGGCAAGTGAGAGACAGTCAAAAAAGATCTCATTAAGAGAGCCTTCGCTCATCACTGTATCGAGTGAAAAGGAAATGGACCGGACGGCATTTTCTAAAACTTCGGGGAAAAATAGCTCGTCGAGTTCTTTTTCCGCTCGTTCTCGGGTTGAGATCCTCCCCTCGAGATATGCCCTTAGCCTGTCTTGCGTTCCATGGCGGCTTTTGTTGAGGACTTCAAAGAGGTATTGAACAAGTCCTGAAATCTCAAGGTTCCTGCTCGTCGAATGGCGAGCGTTCAACGGCATAGAATCGTTTTCCGCGGCCTGGTTGATTGTGACGGATTCCTGAATTTTTTGGAGCCTGCGATAGAGCAGTTGGTGCAGAGCATAGGCTGTGTGTGTGTTGGACCGGAATGAATTGGCGGTGTGGTTCAGGTTGTTTTCCAAAATGGGATTGGTTCTCAAGACTAGACGGGCCGTGCAGCTCAATAGGGTATTCGCTACCAACTCGGGAATGAACAGAATGGCATGCGCCAGAAAAATGCAGGTCTGATTCAGGACGTAGACTAGAGGATTAAGGACGTTGAAGGAGGATGAGGAAGGGATCTTCTTGAGGTTGTAGTATTGGGCAATCGATTGCCTCCATTGGAAGCGGGGGCCAAATGTATCGAGGAAGGTCGAAGAGACGGTGTGATACAGTGTTGAGCTGTCCAAGCCTCTGTTCCGCTCAGGGGATCGGACCGCCTTTTCGAGCATCTCTTGGAAATCGCCAGACTGTTCCGGGGGGATGGTAGCGGCTTGGTTATAAGAAGCGCTTAAACTGGCAAGCCAGCTTTTGAACTGCCGGATCACCTGGATTTCTCTGGGGTTAGTGGAGCTGTTGGGAGCATTTTTCCAGGACTGAAACGCGTTGATCACATTGGAAATAAAGGCGTTGGTGTAAAGGGAGGAGAGGGGGAGCATGAGGACATAGAGGGCTTTGGCAATCCATTTTGTCAACATCAAGCAATCAGACTGGTCAACGAAGGCATTAAATCGGGCCCTGAAGTGATCACTCCATTCTGCCGGCAGGGTATTTGCAGGGATCGTAATGATGGAGGCGTAAGCGGAGTGGTTGGGGTTTAGTCCAAGCAAATAGGTGCCGATGAACCGAACCGGTCCGTAGGATGCGGCCCTAGCTTTGAGCTTGAGGGTCTCTTGTTCGATCATTTCAGCTGTAACGGCTGTGCTTGTCGGTGCGTTGTGAAGAGTGGCGTCATGGTTTCTTAGATTGTCATAAAAGGTGCTGATCGCAGAAGTGGTCCGGTGGACCGAGCTCAGCGGCAGTCGGAAGCCCTGAAGATAGACTTGTTGCTGCTGCAAGACCTGTTTGCATTCCTGAAGTGTTCCGATCAAATCTGACCAGGAACCGCTTTGGTTTGCCGCATTGACTCTTCCGATCAAAGGATTGATCATTTCGATGATATGATGGTGCTCTTGCCTTTGCTGCAAGTGGTCTCTGATTTGGTTGAACACAAAGCCCATCATCGAGGCAAGCGAGCTGGCTGCTTGATGAGAAGCCGATTCGCGGGCAGCCCCCATGATCTGTGAAAGTATTTGGCCAGTCCGTTCAAGGATCGCATTGTAGGGGATTGATTGTTCTTGGGGCGCTTCTTCGACGACAGGCTGCGGCGGATTGCCCTGGGCAGCTGCACCTGGAGCGAGATTAGCTTGTTCCGGTTGGGGCGGATTGACTTGATCAGCTCCATTTGGAGCAGGGTTAGCTTGTGCCGGTTGGAGCGGATTGACTTGAGGCGCTTCATTCGGAACGAGGTTAGCTTGTGCCGGCTGGGGTGGGTTGACTTGGGGCTGGTTAGGCTGAGGTAAGGGCTGCCTATTTTGAATGGGGGGTTGCTGAGAAGGGGAGAAGACATTGGAAATCATCCGCTGAGGGAGATGTTCTACTTGTTGGATGAGCTGCTCCGCATTTCCGGTCAGATGGTCTCCGGTCCGATTGAGCTCGGTAATGGATCGT
This sequence comes from uncultured bacterium, assembly GCA_964516795.1. Classification (GTDB taxonomy): domain Bacteria; phylum Chlamydiota; class Chlamydiia; order Chlamydiales; family Rhabdochlamydiaceae; genus Acherontichlamydia. The sequence continues at coordinate 32 of CAZEYJ010000011.1, read as the reverse complement.
TGGATGGTCTGCTCGATTCTTCCAATGAGGCG
>CAZEYJ010000010.1:0-10711 GCA_964516795.1 uncultured bacterium | reverse complement strand
GATAAGATCGTCGCTTCCACTAACGGGAGTAAAGAGGACCTGATCAAAAAATTGGGCGCCCAACTAACTAAGTGTTAGAAACGTGATAAATTGATATTTTAAGGAGTTCTGATGTCTAGCTCAACTTCGGCTGTGAGATCTTCTCCAAGTTCCGCTGCTTTTGCTTTTCCTTCTCAGCCTCCAGCGACGGAATCTTGCGATCAAGGGCCGCCGGAGCAGGCTAAGCCTGCTGAAATTGGAGGGGCTTGGGAGCAATTTGTCGGAGATGCCCATTTAAGTCGGTCCTGTTTAGTTGGCTTAGAGGTGAAAACGTCCAGCTCTATTTCTCCTGCCCAGCGGCACATTCAACTGGCTGAGGAATGTGTCAAGCAGTTGTGCGCCGGTGCCCCAAGTCTTAACAATAAGTTCTTTGCCAATGGAGTATTATTGCGGCTCACTGAAGATGAGATACTCTACTGCATGGATAAGCTGTATGTTCTTCTTTCTTCTTTTGATCCTTTGACTGCCGATGCAGATGTTTTCGAGAGGATCCGGTTATTCAAAGCGATCTCTGAGATCTCTCTATTAAACGATCCCGATGATTGCATCGAAAAGACGCGCCGGATTGTCCTGCATGATCGAACTGGCTACACTTCTGCTAAAAATATGGACGGGCTTGTCAAGCGGTTTGCAGACATGCATCCTCAATCAAGACAAAGGAGTTTTGAGTATTTAATGTCCTATATTGGAGCAAGCGATCAGCAGCTTGCCCCTTCCGATATCGAAAGACATTTTGATAGATCTTTGCAGCTTGTGGAACAGGGCGGGTGTTTGGATTTGACGCAAGAAGAGCACTTCTTCGCACGACAGCTGATGCGCGTGGGGTGGGATTCAAAACAAAAAGGGGCATTCTATGCTGAGATCGCTAAGCTGCCTCCTTTGGAACGGGTAGGGATCATGCGCCAGGCGGCGCTGTTGTGCGGCCCTCCTTTTTTCGTCAGTGACACAATCGCAGCATTGCAGACCTTGCACGCTGTCAAGCAGGATGTGAGAGATCATTGTATGGCCTGCCTGGAGAAGATCAATTCGCCTCATTGGTTACAAGAAGAGAGGGTCAAATTGTTCCATTGCATGGTCCAATGGCAAGGCTTTGATCTCGAGGCTTGCATCAAAGAACTCTCTACGATCATGAAAAATGCTCGAATCGTACTCTGGAAAGGAGAAGATGCTCTCTCGATTCTAGAGGAAATTTCTTCTATTCGCACGGATTTAGAAGCTTCCGCCCTTGGTCGAGTTCAGTGTCTTCGCGACCTAAAATCGATCATCGACCGGCCCTATTTCTATTGTGCGGCGAAGGAGGTCGTTAAAATCTTTAAAACACTTTGTTCCATAGAAAGCGAGGCGTGCAGGCTCATTTGTGTTCCTAGTCAGGACAGACCGGGGAATGAGGTTGTTGTGAGCCTTGATCACAAAGGGGCCCATCTCCGCATGCTCTTATTCGCAATGGAATTAGGTGGAGTAGGTGCCGACTGGTCAGCAGAAAAGATTAATAAGTTCCTTTGCAGCATCGATGACCATTCTGAAGCTGTTCTTGATCAAGAAGGATCAGATCTGCTTCGCCGTCTCTATAAAGTCGAGGGCTGGGCGGCAAGGGATACGGTCCAATTGTTCACAGAAGCGGTCTCTCATATCGATAGTGGCGAACTCTTTTGGCGGATCCGCAGGCTTTTAAAAGAGTTTGATGAGATCGTTGCTTCTGCCGCTCAAGGCAAAGAGGACCTAATTAAAAAACTGGGAGCCCGACTCACTGATCGTTAACATGACATGGTATTTTGATGGCGCTATCAATTCATAGAGATTCTTCAAGTTTTAAGTCTTTTTCCCTGCCTGCTTTTCCCGATATAGAGCCTTGCAGTGATGAGGGGGTGTCTCAGAAGCCAGAGTATGAAGACTCCTTTACGGAAGAAGGAGAATCTTGGAAACGGTTTGTCGCTGAAGCGGCATTGAACCATCGACAGATGGACCCACAGCCTTCAGGCGGAGCTGTAGCGGTCCTCATTCACAAAGAAGAGTTAAGCTGTCCCTCTTTAGCAGGCCAGAGTGCTTTTCATCCATCTGACGATCCTCCGGTTGGAATGGAAGATAGCTGTGAAAAGAGTCTAGCTTTGCTTAGACAAGGGACTGTCTATCCTAATTCGCCTCCATCTTTAGAAGGTTTTTTGGCCCTTCCTCAGAAAGAGAAAAGAGTTGTCCCAAAAATCAGTTCAAATCACCCGGGTTTAAAAAGACAAGTTTCTTCCCATTTGGATGCAGCCCAAATTAGATTGTTGATCTCCAGCTCCGCTTACAAATTATGCGATAGCTGGTCAAACCCTTTCTTCCGCAATGCAACGAAAGTCTTATCTTCAATCCCTCCCGATGAGATCTCCCACTGTATGAAGTGCGTGAGCTCTTTGTATCCTCTATGCGAATATTATCGAGCTGATGTCGATGTTGAAGGGCGGATTTATCTATTGGAAGAGATTTCTAAGGTCCCATTTCGCGATCGAGATCACTGTGTCGATCGATTGCGTTCGGTGATCATGTCGGATCAAACAGGTTTCTTTTGGCAGCCTAAAAATAGCGTTAAGCTCCTTTGGCAACTTGTTGAGAAAAACCCAGGGCAAAGATCGTTGTTTATCGAGAATTTAAAGGAGTTTCTTTCGAGATGTGTTGGGGAGCTTAGTCCATCGCAAATCCTTGAGAAGTTCAATACGATCAATTTGCTTGGACAGCAGATCAATGATCTGAATTCTCCTGAGCATCAGAAGATCGATTTGCATTCTCTCATTCAGCCTAACTGGAAATTGGAGCAAATAGAACAGTTGCAGCATTCTATTGAAAAATTGCCGGCTCACGAAGTGCACTCGATCGTCAAGCAAGCATTGGTGTTACGCGGCTCTTCTCGATTTGTCTCCGATACTCTTAATGTATTGAGGGCTTTGCGCAAAATGAAGGAAGCTGTGAGAGAGCGTTGCGTTGCATGTCTTGAGCTGATCGATCATCCTGACTGGTCAACGCAAGGCAGGCTCCGATTATTGAATTGCATGACGAAATGGCAGATTCCCGACTTGAGGAATTGCATGACAGCGCTTTCAGCAGTCATGAGAAATGACAACTGTCGTCTTAACGATGAAAAAGATGTGTTGGTCTTTCTGGAGCAAATCCTGATGATCTACTCTCCCCAAAAAAACGGCAGCCTGAATCGGGTCCGTTGTATTCAAGATTTAGGATCGGTGATCGCTCAGTCTTCTTTTTTTTGGAAGGGAAAGCAGGTCCTTCGTGTCTTTGGAATCATGGGTTCGATCGAAAGCTGCGCCTACAGGCCTGTCCATATCCCTAGACAGGGAGATCTCTGGCATGATGTTATGGAGGATTACAAGCACGCCGGCGCGCACGTCCGCCTCCTATTATTGGCGATGAGGAAAGAAAGTCAGATCTCTCGCTGGTCTGCTGAGCGGATCATCTTATTTCTTGAAAGCATCCACGTCATTTCTGAACGGGTTTTGGACTGCGAAGGATCAGCTTTGCTTCGGCGTCTGTACAAAATTCATGATTGGAAGGCAAAGGACACCGTCCAATTTTTTACACAGGTCATCTCTCAAGTTGATCACAGGAAGCTCGCTTATTGCATCCGCGATATTTTAAAACATTTAGATAACATGGCTGCTTCAGATGTTCCTCTCAATAAAGACAACCTGATCAAAACACTCGCCAGTCAATAGCCTAACACTAATTGCTGGAGATCTTTTTGTTGAGCAGATCGTTGACGACGCTTGGCGATGCTTTTCCTTTGCAGAGCTTCATCACTTGTCCGACGAGGAAGGCAAAGGCTTTGGCCTTGCCCGCCTTAAAATCGGCGACGGATTGGGCATTTTCTCGAAGCACTTGGTCGACCAAGGGTTCGATTGCCGCTGTGTCGTGAACGGGCTGGTAGTCGGGATTTTCTTGGACGATCTGTTCAGGGTTTTTACCCGGAGAAGCGACCATATCGTCGGCGACGCTTTTAGCAATTTTTCCCGTGATCGTCCCTTGTTCGATAAGGTTGACCAGTTTAGCAATCTGTTCCGCCGTGATCCCTGATTGCAACAGGGATTGGCCGGTTTCTTTGTAGCGGCCGGCAAATTCGACGGTGATCCAATTGCAAACTTGTTTGGGATAGGGGGCGACCTTAAGGGCCTCTTCGAAGTAATCAGCCAGCTGTTTGTCGTTGATGAGAAGGGCGGCAGGGGCCTGGGCTAGCTGCAGCTGGGCGATATATCTTTTCATTCGCTGATGGGGAAGCTCGGGAAGCGCTGCCCGGATCGATTCGATGTAGTCTTGGGTGAGAACGATCGGAGGGAGGTCTGGCTCGGGGAAGTAGCGGTAGTCGTCCGCCTCTTCTTTTTCCCTCATTTTAATGACGAGCTTTTTTTCTGGATCGAACCGGTAGGTGCCTGTTTTGATCACTGCGGCGGGGTTTTCGTGAGGTTTTAACGAGTATTCCCGGACCTGTCTGAGGATTTCCGATTCGATGGCCATTTCCATGTAATGGAAAGAATTCATGTTCTTGATCTCGATCTTATTCCGCAGCTTCTTTTCTCCCTTTTTCCTGACGGAGACGTTGCAATCGATCCGCAGAGAACCTTCTTCCATATTGCAATCGGAGGCGTCGAGGTATTCCATGATCGCCTTCACGGCCATGGCATAGGCAACCGCTTCTTTTGGAGAATGGATGCACGGTTCAGAGACGATCTCGATGAGGGGAACTCCGGCGCGGTTGTAATCGACCCCGGCAAAGGAGCTGAAGTGTTTGAGCATTCCGGCATCATCTTCCAAATGGGCCCGGTTGACGGCAAAATGCTTCGTCTCCTCGCCGACATCGGCGGTGATCGTCCCGCCGACTACGATAGGGGAGTCGAACTGGGTAATTTGAAAGTTGCGCGGGCTATCGGGATAGAAGTAGGACTTCCGGTCGAACTTGCTGACGAGGGGCACTTGGGCATGGATGGCGCATCCGAACTGGACCGCTTTGCGGACGGCTTCCCGATTTAAGACGGGGAGGGATCCAGGCTGGCCTGTGCAGACGTCGGTGATATTGGTATTGGGCTCATCGCCAAAACGGTTGGGAGCTGTGCTGAAGAGTTTTGATTTGGTGTTGAGCTGGACGTGGATTTCTAACCCGATGACAGGTTCCCAGTCGGCATAAGCTATATCGGTCATGTTGTTACCTCATTATCAAAGAGGGGAGGAATGGATTGGTGATAGGCTGTCGCTTGTTCAAAAGCGTGGGCAAACGCCATGACTTGGGCATCGTGCATTTGAGGTCCTAGGAGCTGCAGTCCAAATGGACGGCCCCGGTGGTCAAATCCGGATGGGATCGAAATGGCGGGAAGTCCTGCGAGGTTGGCCGAGATGGTGTAGATGTCCTGGAGGTACATTTGCAGCGGGTCTTGGATCTCGCCGAGTTGAAAAGTCGTAAAAGGGGAGCAAGGCATGGCGACGATATCGCAGGAAGCAAATGCCTTTTTGTATTGCTGGATCATGAGGGTCCTGACCTTCTGCGCCTTTTTATAGTAAGCGTCCTGGTAGCCGGAAGAGAGGACGTAGGTCCCAAGCAAGATCCTCTTCTTAACTTCAGGGCCAAATCCTTCTTGTTTTGAGAAGTCGTAGACTTCTTCAAGGGTTGTTGCGCGCGCAGAGCGTCGTCCGTAGCGGACCCCGTCAAAGCGGGCGAGATTGGTCGAAGCTTCGGCAGTGGCCAGAATGTAGTAAACGGCAACGGAATATTTTAAAATGTCCAAGTCGACATCGACGATCGTCGCGCCAAGGTTTTTGTAGACTTCGAGGGAATTAAAGAAGTTTTTCTTGGCCCCGTCTTCAAGTCCATCGAGAAAGTGATAAGGGACGCCGATCTTTGTTCCTCGCAGGTCTTTTTTGAGTTTTTCTAAAAAAGGTTCTTGGGGGTGGTTGATGCTTGTCGAGTCGTGGGGGCAGTGTTTGCCGAGCACTTCCATGACCAAAGCTGCATCGGCGACTGTTGTGGTCAGCGGACCGATCTGGTCGAGGGAGGAGGCAAAGGCGACAAGGCCGTAGCGGGAGACTCTGCCATAGGTGGATTTGAAGCCGACAGTGCCGCAAAATGAGGCTGGTTGCCGGATCGATCCTCCTGTATCGCTGCCCAAGGCGATCGGGCAAAGGCGCGCTGCCACGGCTGCGGCAGATCCTCCTGAGGACCCTCCGGGGGAGCAGCTGAGGTCCCAGGGGTTTTTTGTCGGATGGAAGGCTGAATTTTCCGTCGATGAGCCCATAGCGAACTCGTCCATGTTGGTCTTGCCGATGATCAGCGCATCCTCTTCCTCGAGCAGGCGGGTCGCCGTCGCATCAAAGACAGCTCGGTAGTTGGTAAGGAATTTTGAGGCGCAGGAGGTGATCTCTCCCTTGATATGGATGTTGTCTTTAAGCGCGATGGGAATCCCGGCAAGCTTGCCTAAAGGCTGGCCGTTTTTGCGTTTGTGATCGAGCTTTTCCGCTTGGGCTAGGACCCGGTCGGATAGGATGTGGAGAAAAGCTTGGACTTTGGGGTCTAGGGCCTCGATCCGTTTCAAGGTTGCTTCGACAATCGATTTGGCTGTTGATTCCCCTCGGATGAGGCGCTCGCGGATGGCAAGGGCGGATAGGCGGTGCATAGACTACAATTTCCTAATTAGAGGATTTAATAACAGGGGGAACGCGGACCATTCCTCCGACGTGGGCAGGCGCATTGGCAAGGAATATCTCGCGAGGAAGGGTCTCGGAGACGGCATCCTCCCGCATCACATTGGTCAAGGTTTCAAGGACCCGGCAGCAGGGCTCAACGCCTTCCGTGGCGACTTCGTTGAGCTGTTCCACGTAGAGGAGGATTTTGGACAGGTGGTCTTGCAAGGCTTTTTTTTCCTCTTCTGTGCAGGCGATGCGGCACAGATGGGTCAGCTTGTTCATTTCTTGTTCATCGAATTGCGCCATAGAAATTCCTGAAAAACGGGTGAAACCTGCTATCATAAACACAGAGCGGATCAGCTGTAAAGGAAAAAAAAGGTGACAAATGAAAATTGTTTTTCTAGAATCAAAGTGATGTACCATAATTTTTGGGAGTGTGTTCTATGAAGTGTTTAAATGTCCTTGCTTTTATATTGATCGTGCTCGGCGCCTTGAATTGGGGCCTTTGGGGCTTTTTCCAATTTGATTTTGTCGCCTGGATAGGCCATGGCAATACAACTTGGTTAAGCCGCATCATTTATGCCGTCGTCGGATTGGCAGGGCTTTGGTGCCTACGCTTGCTGCCAAATTGCAAACATCTCTGCTGCGATGTTGAGTGTGGTCCGAAAAAAGGCGGCAAGGGCGGCTGCTGCAACTAAGCAGACTATTTCTTGCTTGAGAAGGCCTAAGGGGTTCTCTTAGGTCTTTTTTATTTGTGGAGCTTTAGATATGGCCTCTTCTCCTATCCTTGTTTGGTTCAGGCAAGATTTGCGCCTTAAAGCAAATCCCGCGTTGCTCTATGCTATTGAGAAAAAAGCGCCTATCCTTCCCGTTTATATCTGGTCTCCCGAGGAAGAGGCTCCCTGGAAGTTGGGAGGGGCTTCTTGCTGGTGGCTCCATCACTCTCTAAAAGCTTTAGAAGCCGAGCTTAAAGAGAGGGGGCTGAGATTGCAGATTGAAAGGGGGCGGGCAGATACTGTTTTGCGGCGGTTGGTGAAGAAAACAAAGGCTGCCGAGGTTGTTTGGAATTTCCGGTATGAACCTCACGGGATTGCCCAGGAAAAGCGGGTTGCATCCGCCCTTGAGAAGTTGGGCTGCTTTAGCAACGGTTTTCACGGGAACCTCCTTTTTCCTCCCGGTTCGGTCCTGACAGGACAGGAAACTCCTTATCAAGTGTTCACTCCGTTTTATCACGCTTGCTTAAATGAGGAGGTTGAACTTCCTAAAGGAAAAATCCCTCAACAGATCCCTTCGCCTAGGCTGCGTCTGCCCAGCTTTGCCATCGATGAGCTGAAGCTTCTTCCGCAAATTGGCTGGGACAAAGGGTTTTATCCTTTGTGGCGACCTGGAGAAAAAGGAGCTTTGGCGGCTTTGAAAGTTTTGTCTGCTGAAAAACTCAGCGGGTATGCAGGGCAAAGAGATTTCCCGGCCATAGAGGGAACCTCCCAGTTGTCCGCTCATTTGCATTTTGGGGAAATTTCACCAGCCCAAATCTGGGACGTTTTGCAAAAAAATCAAAAGGCTTCTGTTTTTTTAAGGCAAATTGTCTGGAGGGAGTTCGCTTATCATCTTCTTGTCCATTTTCCCAAGACTCCTTTGAGACCTCTTAAGGAAAAATTCAAGGCATTTCCTTGGAAGAGAAATCGGACCTGCCTGAAAGCGTGGCAGCAGGGAAAGACCGGCTTTCCTCTGATCGACGCGGGGATGCGTCAGCTATGGCAGACGGGTTGGATGCACAACCGGGTCAGGATGGTAGCCGCTTCCTTTTTGGTCAAGGATTTGATGATCCCGTGGCAAGAGGGGGCGAAATGGTTTTGGGACACCTTGGTCGATGCCGATCTTGCGAACAACACTTTCGGCTGGCAGTGGTGCGCAGGCTGCGGCGCGGATGCTGCTCCCTATTTCAGGATCTTCAATCCGTTTACCCAAAGCCGGAGGTTTGATCCTGAAGGAGCCTATATTCGTCATTTTGTCCCCGAATTAAGGCATCTTTCCGACCGGTGGGTCCATAGCCCCCATTTGGCGCCGGAAAATGTTTTAAAAGAGGCGGGGATCGTTTTGGGAAAGACCTATCCCTACCCGCTAGTCGACCACGACAAAGCGCGGCGGGAAGCTCTCAAAGCTTATGTATTTTCTTCTTGAAACTCTAAGGGTTGCAGTTTATACCTGATTATCATGAAACAGCATTCTTTTTCTTATATTTCTTCTCTTCCTTTTCCTGCTGAAGAGGTCTTTTCTTGGTACATGAGGCCAAAGGCGCTCGCCCGCCTTCTTCCTCCATGGAGAAAAGTCGATATTCTGTATCAAGAAGGTGGGCCTGACGAGGAGGGGACCCATGTCGGTCTTGAGGTGCGCTTTGGAGGCGTCCCGTGGAAGTGGACCTTGCAGCACCGCGACTTTGTTCCCGGGAAAGAGTTCAGCGATTATCAGATGAAGGGGCCTTTTGGAGAATACCGCCACCGGCATCGGGTAGAGCCGATCGATCCCTATTCATGCCGGGTCATCGATGACATTTTTTACCGATTGCCCTTGGGTTTTACCCTTTCTGCAGTGGATGAAGAGTTTAAGAAGCTTTTTCGTTGGCGCTATGAGCTTATGAGAGGGGATTTGGCCCTTCTTCAGAAGCATCCGGCTCCGCCGATGCGTATTTTGCTGACGGGCGCAACGGGCATGATCGGCAAGCCTTTGGAGGCATTTTTGGGGACGGCAGGCCACGATGTGGTGCGCCTTGTCAGGACAAAGCAGCCTCCTAACAGGCATACGATTTATTGGGACCCTGCCCACGGAAATTTTCGGAAAGAGGATTTTGAGGGATTTGATGCAGTGATCCATTTGGCGGGGGAAAATATTTCCGGACGGTGGACCAAGCAGAAAAAAGAGCGCTTATTTTTAAGCCGCTGCCGCGATTCATGGCTCCTTTCCCAGGTGTTGACCCGCCTTTATCAACCGCCAAAAACTGTGATTTGCGCTTCAGCGCTTGGCTACTACGGCAATCGGGGCGAAGAGGCGCTGACTGAGCAGAGTGGAAAAGGAGAGGGTTTTTTAGCCGATTTATGCGCGAAGTGGGAGGCGGCGATGCAGGCGATTGAAAATCGGGGCTCCCGCGTTGTCCATACCCGTTTCGGCATTGTCCTCAGCGCCTCGGGAGGGATCCTCCAGAGGTCGATCCTTCCTTTTAAGTTGGGGCTGATAGGCCGTTTGGGATCGGGCAGCCAGATCATGAGCTGGGTGGGGATCGATGATGCCATCGGAGCGATCTACCATGCTTTGATGACCGAATCGCTCGAAGGGCCTGTCAATGTCGCAGCGCCCCATCCCGTTAAGCAGGCTGAGTTTGCAAAAGCATTGGCCAAGCGGTTGAGGGTGGTCTCTGCTATGCCGGTCCCGGCTTGTGCGCTGCGCGCAGCCTTGGGAGAGATGGCTGAGGAGCTCCTTCTTGCCAGCGCGCATGTCGTTCCTAAAAAACTTCTAGAAACGGGGTATGTCTTTCGCTATCCCGACCTGGTTAAAGCCCTTGATTACGTGATGTGAAGATTAAGAGACTGTCTACGAACTTGGGTTTTGTTGACAGTCTCTAAAAAGTCGTTCTAAAACCCCAATTTGGAGCCAAATCCGCGCTTCTTTTGCAAAAAAATCATCAAATTTGTCTTCCAAAGCGGGTTTTAGAATAGCTTCTAAGCGGCTTCGATCTCTTTTGTCAGTTTTTCAGTCATGGTGTAGCATTGGTGGATTTTTGCTTTATCGATCCAATTGGAATTGCAATGGACGATTGTATCGACGCTGTCGAGAAAATCGCGCACCGCTTTTGTATACCGGACGCCTAGCTCTTGGGCGAGCTTTTGCATCTCATTGCTATATTTGAGGTAGTCGCTTTTAGCTTTTTGTTTGGCCGACTCGATCTGTTCATTGCGCCCCTCTTCACAAAGCAGGATGAGGGCGCTGATATCTGTGCTTAGTTTATGCCCTAGATCGCGTA
>CAZEYJ010000009.1:0-2597 GCA_964516795.1 uncultured bacterium | reverse complement strand
GGGGACAAGTTGGGTTATTACAACTGCATTGTAGATCGAAAGGAAGTGATCCCCGATTGGCGCAGTTCAGAAAAAATGGGTGAAGAACCGCTTTATGCTATCGGGCTCGCTGTTCACCATAATTTTCCCAATCCAAAAGCGCATGCAGGCTCTGCTATTTTTCTACACATTTGGGAAGAAGAAACTTCAGGAACTGCAGGGTGTACTGCAATGGGCCAAGAGAATTTAAGTGCAATCATATCCTGGCTGGACCCAAACAAACATCCGGTCTTGGTCCAACTGCCGATTCATGAGTACAATGAATTACAAAGCGCTTGGAATTTATACTTCTCCCGCTCAAAAAGAGTGAATCCGCCAGCGTCCGACAGTCTTTAAATTATTCCCATTTGCGCCGCTTGGCGGCGGGGGCGATATTGAGAATGTTCCGGTATTTAGTGACGGTGCGCCTTGCGCAGGGGATCCCCATTTTTTTAAATTGGCTGACGATCTCTTCATCGGACAGCGGAGCGTTTTTGTCTTCTTGCTGCACCATTTGAAGCAGGAGCTGGCGCAAGGTGTGGCTCGATACCTTTTGTCCGTTTTGACAGATGATCCCTTGGGTAAAGAAGCTGCGGAGGGAAAAGACTCCTTGAGGACATGAGAGGTACTTGTTGGAGATCGCCCTGGCAATGGTCGACTCATGCATCCCCATCCCTTCTGCGACCTCTTGGATATTCATGGGGACCAATGTTTTTTGCTCCCCTTCTAAAAACGCCGCTTGTTTTTTGATGAGCTGCTCTGCGATGGCAACGAGGGTGTCCTTGCGCCGTTTGACGATTTTTTTGAGCCAGGACCCTGAAGCGATGTGTTTTTCGAGGTATTTGTGCTCGTCTTTGAGGAGAGAGGGATCGTTCAGCGAGTTTTCGTAGAGGGGACTGATCTGGAACCGGGGCAGAGGTCCTTGGTTGATCTGGACTTCCCAGATGCCTTCCTGGTAATCGAGGTGGATGTCGGGGACAATTGCGGCGTTGTAAGAGGGTTCAAAGGCATAACCGGGATGCAGGTTGAGAGGAGAGATCTCTTGTTGAATGACGGTCTGGACTTGCTGGGGCAAGAGGTGCAGTTTTTTTGCGATGAGGGGGATTTTATTGGACAGAAGGTCGTCGAAATGGTCCTGAATGATCAGATAGGCGGTCGAGCCTGTCTTTTGGGCATGGCGGAGCTGGATCAGAAGCGACTCTCGGAGGTTGGCGGCGCAGACTCCGATAGGATCGAAGGTTTGCAGGATGGACAAGATGTGTTGGGCGGAAGCTTGCTCTTTTTCTGAGACAATTTCAGAAAGAGGGCAGATCAAGAACCCTTTTTTATCGAGGTGTTCGATTAGGTTGATCGCCAGGGCTAAATCGCTTGGGTCGAAAAAAGTCAGGCGCGCCTGGGATATGAGGTGCTCTTCCAGGGAGATTGAATAGGTGAGAAGCGCTTCCTGATAGGCTCTTCGTTTTTTTTCTAGCTCGATGGCGATGGGATCGGGGTTTTCGGTCCAGGATTCTTGTTCAGATTCGATGGGATAGAGCGTATCAAGGCTTTCTTTTTGTTCATTGGAGGAGAGATCGAGTTCGAGGACGGGGTTTTGTTCGATCTCCTGATGGAGCCATTCAGAGAGTTCTAAGATGGGCATTTGCAGGACATGGAAGGCCTGCCGCATCGCCATAGAAAGAAGCAGATGCTGATTTTGTTTTGTCGCAATTTGATGTTCTTGTTTTATTGAAATAATGCTCATATTTTTATTATTGTTTTTATTTTTGATGAATAAACAATTAAAGATATTTTGTCGATCGCGATTTTAAAAGACTGTCTACGAACTTGAGTTTTGTCGACAGTCTTTAAAAATAATTCAAAATGCGGAGAGGTGGAACAACCTGAAGAATTGGGAAATTGCTCGAAAAAAAATGTGTTGGATGAGTACCCTGGAGAAGGTTTGATGGAGAGGAAAGATGAAAAACTGCGCAGTGTTCAGTTGCATGGGTTTGGGAGATGGGCTGATCGCTTTGGTCCTTTCCCATAATTTGTATCTGAATGGCTGCCGCGTCACGACATTTCATCCTTTTTTACAGGGGATGCAAAAGTGGTTCCCGACGCTTTCCATCCGCCCTTTTCCTGAAATGAAAGACCTTCCAAAGCAGCTTAAGGCGTTCGACCGCTTTTTTATCATTTATGAAAAGACCCCGTGGATGCGCGAGATCTTGAATATCTGCGAAGAGAAATATCCCGATGAGACGACCGTCCTTAATCCGATCGCCACTCCAAAGCGGGATTATCCCTATTGGGCCCATGGGCGGTTTGATGGGAGGCGCCCTTTTGTCGATAATCTGTACACCTATTGCCATGAAGTGCTCGGGCTTTCTGTTGTGACAAAAAGTAATGGGATTGTCGTTCCTCACGGTGTTGTCCCGCGCCGCTGCCCCGAGCGGGTCATTTTTCATCCGACGAGTTCCCGGCCGGGAAAAAATTGGCCGATGGAGAAATTCATCGCGTTCAGTGAAAAGTTAAAGGAAAAAGGGTTTCACCCTGTATTTGCTCTCACCCCGGAGGAGAAAAAAGAGTGGCCGCTAGATAGG
>CAZEYJ010000008.1:0-1685 GCA_964516795.1 uncultured bacterium | reverse complement strand
GCTTGAGCTTCGCTCTCATTGAGAGGGGAGGGGTTCTCTAGGGCCTCAATTTGGGAACTGTTTTCCTGGGTGAAAGGGGCGGTTTGCGCATGGTTCAAAGCAATTAAGGCTAGGCATAAGAAACTATTAGAGAGTTTTTTTTTAAGCATGGTCGTTCTGAGGAGGCGGAGTGTTGTCTTGTCCTGAACTCAAGGTTGATTGACACGTATGTCATAACAAAAGATTTGAAATGAGATCAAGGCAATTTTGCTTTTCAATTTTTCTGATAACTTGTATGCTTGCAGCTCTAAAAAGTTGATTTGAGGACAATATGAACAAGTGGAGAAAAACATCGGTTTTTTTTCTAGCGATGACTCTTCTATGCTGTGCAGCCGGCTGCTATCAGGTCCACTCTGACGACGACCTGCGAACTATCCCTGTGACGAACAATCCCAATATCGTCCCAAAGTCGAGCATGCAGGGGATCCCTTCTCCAAAGATCTAGATTGATTTTTTTGGATTTCCCGGATACGGTTTAAAAAGAACTTTAGAACAATGAGACGTTAAGGAATGAAGCGACGATCACCAGTAACATATCAGTTTTTTAAATCCGATACTGCTGAAGTGATTAGGCAGATTGGCAAAGAGAAGTTGCTCCAATCTCTTAAGGCAATGCTCCTTATCCGCAACTTTGAAATCCGCGCCGAAGCGGCCTATCTGCAGGGAAAAATCGGGGGCTTCTTCCATTCTTACATGGGACAGGAAGCGATCCAGGCGGCGGCCGTTGGTGCTATGGGCATTGATCAATGGTGGGCGACCTCCTATCGGTGCCATGCGCTGGCATTACTGCTTGGAGCAACCCCTAATGAGCTGATGGCCGAGTTGTTCGGAAGGGCGACGGGCAATGCGCTCGGACGCGGGGGATCGATGCACTTTTTTACCGATCGGCTTTTGGGGGGATTTGGAATCGTCGGCGGGCAGATCCCAATTGCAACAGGGGCTGGTTTTACGATCAAGTATCTCAAGCAGCAGAGCGAGCTGATGAATCGGAAGAACTGCGATGTCTCCGTCTGCTTTTTTGGAGATGGCGCCGTTGTCCAGGGGGCGTTCCATGAATCGCTGAATTTGGCTTCCCTCTGGGACCTTCCTTGTATTTACGTGATCGAGAATAATCAATGGGGAATGGGTACTCATGTCGCCCGGGCTGTCAGTGTTGAGCCGATCGCTGAAAAGAAGGCAGCGAGCTTTGGGATGGAAGGCTATACCTTTGATGGAATGGATTTTTTCAATTGCTATGCTGGCTTCCAACACGTTTTTAATTCAGTGAAAGCTAATTCCAGACCGGTCCTGATCGAAGTTGTCACGGAGCGCTTCCGCGGCCATTCGATCTCTGATCCCGGGCTTTACCGCTCAAAAGACGAGCTCCAAGGCTGCATGGAGCGCGACCCTCTGCTGATCATGTTCAAAACGTTGACGAACCTGAAGATCATTACTGAAGAAGGGTATCACGCTCTGGATAAGGAGATGAAAGAGATCGCGATTGCTGCCATCAAGTATGCGGAAGAAAGCCCTTGGCCAGATCCGATCACGTTAGAAGAAGATGTCTTGAGCCCTTAATCGTATGTGGAGTTTTGAATAATGCCGATGCAAGTCGTAGAAATGCGCGAGGCGATCCGACAGGCCCTTGATGAAGAGATGCAGCGGGA
>CAZEYJ010000007.1:0-8252 GCA_964516795.1 uncultured bacterium | reverse complement strand
GACGCACTGAGCTTCCAAGACTTGATAGTTGATATCAAGCGCCCAATCCCCTTTCTTTTTAAGTTCCCCCATTGAGAACCCGATATAACCGCCCCAGTTCTGTTTTTCTTTATTGGTCAATTCTAACCGGCGCGCTCTATGGTTATAAAGGGCTGCACTATACACCTGAATAACCTGATCAAACCATGAAGGGACAAAGCGATAGCCGAGAAGCAATTGAGAGACGACGAAATCAAATCTCTCCCGATTCAATTCCCTCTGGTAATGTTTTGTGTCCCAATCGATCAAAGAATACTTCATATAAAGGCCTGTCCCGCCTATATTCAGGACCCCGGTCTCTCCTAAGTAGCCAAACTGCTGCCGATTCTCATTAATGACAAACACACCCAGATGCAAATAGTAATCTCCGATCGCATCGAAAGCTTGATCATATTTTAGCCATAATCCGTCAAAAAAGTTGTTAAACTCAATCTTAGAATCGACGATTGTCGACATCCTGCGGCGTCCAGCTTCGAAGTCCATCGTCCATGTGTCGGCATCGACCATGCGGACTCCCCAATAAGCCCGCTCAAGCTTGAGCTTGTTCAACGTTCCACTAAAAATCCCCGACTCGTTATCAAACTCCAACTTGATCGAAGCCCAGGAACCTTCCGTTCTGTAGTCCAACATCAAGTTAACTTCGATATCAAAAGCATTATTTGGAATGCGATGGCCACCTCGGCCTAAATGCGGAGCTCCCGCGCCTCTCTGCTTGACCCCGTTGACTACTTCCGATGTCGACTGAAACTCTGTGCGCACCTCGCCGCTGATGGACAAAGCGCCGCCAAGCTCGCGGACTGTGACCTGGCGCTTAGTATTGATCCATTCGCGTAACGCGTTGATATCTTTTTGGTCAATGTCGTCCGAAGAATCGATCGTGCTCGCCTCCAACAAAGAGGAAAAACATGTTATAGCGCACAAAATAAAGAGGTGGCGCATCAACCGATTGAATTTAATCATAATGACTCCTTAATTCCTTATCCTACACGAGATTGAATTGATCTTAAAGAAACTCTGCTCTGACAATTCCTTACAATCCAAGGCGACCTTGCAACAACTTGATGAAACTCAAATTCGCAGACAGCCTCTTAAGACCAAAATTTAAGTAAACAATCTCACAAGACTCAGAACTTTATATAGGGAAGCGCAATTAATTGCAAAGAAAAGCCCAAGGAACTGTCTTCTGAACAGAGGATTGAACAAACTCAACCTGAACTTAAAATCTCAAACAGCTTTTCTTGAATGGGAGCAATTTTATTTTTGTTAATATGAACGTTCATATCACTCAATTCAACACAAAGCGAACCATCAGGATTAGCGTAATGATCATAGACATTCAAGAACTTGACCCCGCTCTGAACACAAAAATCTTCTAGAGCGCTGTTCAACATCCTCGCGGCTTCAACCCTCTCTTCGATCGTACCCCAAACAGGAAACTCCTCGCTTAAGTCAAGGTCCAGAGGGGGAATAACATTATAAACAACACTGACAAGATTATTATACTGAGATTTATTATCCATCACAGTTTTTATGTAATTTTTCGCAAGAGACTCAACTATTTCTTTTTTGTCTCGATTGTATAATTCCTCCTGTTTGCAAATATGGCAGCGGACATCGATCTCTCCAAAAACATAAACGACTACATCGCCTTCCCTTACGTCGAACCGCCGAATATTCAACCCATTTAAACCATCCCTGCCGACCCGGTACATTGTCACTGGACCGATATGACAGATCCGACAATCTGGTATGTTCTGAAATGCCCATGAATGGCTATCTCCGATAACCGCAACCGATGACGCCCCTTCTATCCAACATCCTAACAAAAAACAGATACTGCTTAAAAAAAAGCGTGATAGGAACACCATTTTCTTCCTCCCTAAATTCAGCACACCTTCTAACCACTTTATCCCGAAATAACCTGAAGAGTCGGGTTATTTCGGGATAGCTTCCTCACAAATCTTGCATCTCCTCTAAGAAAAGATAGGGGCCAAGTTGGGCTAATACCGAAGATCTCCGCTCAAAGTCACCGCAGTCTCATCAAATAACCGCGCTTCAAAATTAATATTAAAAGCTCGCTCCGGAGAAAAACCGCATCCCAAAAAGATCCCTATGGGATACTGATTCTTCATCGTAAAATGCCCTTCCGGAAAAACTGATCCCAGAGCTTCGAGATGATGGAATTTTGCACGGACATTCGAATATTTTAACCCTCCATAAGGAGCGAAGAACTTTATCCGGTAAGAAACACCAAAGCCGACTTGCCATTCCTGATAATTATAGGATGCATTTTTTGAATCAAGCGATTGACCATTGCGCTTGAGATGGTCGATCTCCGGATTGAATTGAAAAAATTTTGCGTCGACTCCGAGCTGCACATCGCCCCAATAAGCTAAGATCGCCCTCCCGCCGACCATCCAAGCAAAATGGCAGTCCGTTTCTATTTTAAGGCGATCATTAGAATAAGGATGGTAATCTAAATTCGCTTTAACCGAGCCTAAAACCCCATACAGCTCGACCCGGTCATTGCAACCTAGAGTCAGCACGCCAAAATTCCCCATTGCCTCATATTTCTTCGCCTGGCGCTTTAAATGGGGCCGATGCTCTTCAAGGATCAACTTCCGATCAAACAGATCATCCCACTCGTACCCCGTCTTTAACGTGATCCAAGCCTCCTTCGAGAAAAAAAGTCCCCTTTCCGGCATCATCGGAAGGCTGGGGTTCCCATTGTAAAGAGCGCAAACCCAGTTCGTTGAGAACGCACTGAGAGCAAAAACAAAAAGTGCCAGCGCTTTATTTTTCATTGCACCCATCTTTATCAAAACAAGCGGAAGAATCGAGTTTCCTCACATAAAAGAATTTCTACGAGTTTCTCTATTTTTTTACGAATGAAATTTGTCTTGAAAAAGAAGGATTTCGTGATAAAATTCTCTCAGCATTAGTACCAAGCCTATTTATTTTTTCGGAGAACCTCATGATCAAAGCGGCATCAAGACAAAAGCCCACGACTACTTTTTTTAGCAACACCTTTCGAGCCTGGACCATCTGGTTGCTCAGCGCCTTGTTTATGTTCTATAAATATGCTCTCGAAGTTTCCCCTAGCGTGATGACAAAAACCCTGATGGGGACCTTCAACATCAGCGGCATCCAATTAGGAAACCTCGCCGCCTGCTACTTTTACGCCTATCTCCTCCTTCAAATCCCCGCAGGGCTCCTCCTCGACAAGATCGGCCCTAGAAAAACCACAACGCTGGCAATCGCCCTCTGCGCTAGCGGAAGCCTTCTCTTTGCCAAAGCTGACAGCCTCTTGGTAGCTGGGACCGGCCGTTTTTTAACTGGCGCCGGCGCCGCCTTTGCCGCTGTCAACTGCCTTAAGCTGATCGCCAACTGGTTCCCGTTCAAACAGTTCGCCTTCATGGCCGGCCTCATGATGACGATGGCGATGTTGGGAGCCGTCGGAGGACAAGCCCCTCTTGCAACTTTTATCGATGCAATGGACTGGCGCTCTGCCATGGAAATCATCAGCATCGCCGGATTCACCTTGGCGGCGCTGTTCTGGCTCATTGTGCGGGATATTTCTCCTGCGCACAAAAAAGAACGGCACATCGTCAGCCAAAGCATCTCGTTGAAGGACTCATTGAAAAAAGTTTTAAAAAATTCCCAAGGATGGTGGCTGTCTGTCTACAGCGGCTTTGCTTTTGCCCCCGTCCTGATTTTTGGAGGACTCTGGGGAGTCGCCTTTACATCTGAAGCCTTTGGAGTCAATGAGACCATATCGGCCCAAGCTGTTTCCCTTATTTTCATCGGATTTGCCGTTGGAGCTCCTGCCTTCGGATGGTTTTCCGACTGGATCGGCAGAAGAAAAATCGTCATGTTCTGGGGAACATTAATCAGCCTGCTATGCATTACAGCCGTCATCTACGCCCCTGGATTAAGCCAATCTTCGCTGATGATCCTCTTATTCCTCTTCGGTTTTTCAATCAGCACCTTCTTGCTCTGCTTTACCATGATCAGAGAGATCAGTTTGCCCATATTAGCTGCCACCGCTATTGGCTTTATGAACGCGTTCGACTCTCTGTTCGGAGCCTTCTCTGATCCTTTGACCGGTCTCTTTCTCGATTTAAACTGGGATGGGAAGCTAGTCGATGGAGCGAGGATCTTTTCGATCGAAGCCTACCAGACGGCCTTTCTCACCCTTCCCGTCTACCTAGCAATTGCACTGCTCTCCCTGAAAAAAATCAAAGAGACCCACTGCAAATCCTCATTCCCAACCCCCCTCCCTTAAAAGACAGACTTTCTACAAGTTTGAGGTGGAATATTCGGAGGGGCGGACATAGACAGCCCAAGGCTTCCTGTCTGCCCCGCTGATCCAGTGCTGCCAACTGCTCATCGGCATCCCTTGGGATGCCGTTCGATCTAAGCGCCACAGCTCAAACCTCCCCGTACCCGGATTGACTACAAAACCAAAATAGAAGTTCACCCAGTTCGTGTCGGCAAAAAGCAAGGGGGTCGGCGCGCTCAAATTGATAAACCGCGCATGATCTGCGATATATTGATGGATATCAAATGGGTATCCGATCTGGCCGTGGGCCTTGATCCAGCAAGCCTGCGCAGCCTCTTTGACCATTTTGGCCGTCATGAGGGAAGGGATATCAGAAAAAGTATTTAGTGCCGCCTCGACCTGATGATCAAACCGATCCGCAAACAGCCTCCTTAAAACCACCTTCAACTCCTTGCCTGAAACGATGGGGAGCGCCTCATAGAGAAAAGAATCGATCTTATCGGCCACGATCCGTTTGTACCCTGGCTGTTTGGCCGACTGGAACGCCAACAAGGAATCAAGGACTTTTGTGCGGAACTGCACTGTTCCAATAGACTCTTTCGAAGAGGAATAATTTTTCTGAAGATGATGGCTCAAAAGGGAAGGCAGCTCATGAGAGAACAGATCGACCAAGAGTTGCTGTTCCTGCGCGCTTAATCCGATCCCTGCATAAAATTGGTGGCTTGGGGCAAACACTTGATCGCGGACCCAGGTGTAGGTGAACCCCTCTTCTTGCCATCCTTCCTTATAAAAACGAAATCCCGGCTGCAAAATAAAAGCATGCGAAGGAGAGGCTGCCAGCATCCCCAAATGAGGATTTTTTCCATAGGCGTCCGTTACAAGAGAAGACTGGTTTTTTATCGCGTCAATTAAAAAAATCAACAAATCGGTCTCATTTTCAACCCATCGAGACTCTTCAGTCAGTTCTCCGGGGCGGCAATAGTAAGTCTTCAGCAATGTGGTCATCGTGCCGCCCGACGTGTACACCCAAGGTTTTTTTTCTTCCCTTTTAGAACCGGCGCCCTCCCCAAGATGAGCTTTAACCATACGCTGAAGAGCAGTATCAAGAAAAATAGGGGCCCGAATATGGTTCACAATCGCCGAAGTGATCCCCAAGACTTCTTTTTCTCCACCTTCCCAATCGCAGCTCGCCGCAACCTGCGATTCAGTCGCGTTAAAAAAGTCGATGAGCGATTCGACATATTGTTCCGAATTATAAATCAACGTCCAAAGGGCCGGGTCGCTCCTCCCATGCTTATAAACAAGACGGAATCCCGCAGGGCTGTCATCATAGATGTCTCCTTGGACATCTTGCATTTCGGCATCGTAGATCTCCTGGAAATATTCAGGGAACTTCGCATCATATTGCTTAATTAAAAAAGCGTAGAGGTTAGAGTAGTTCGATCCAACGGAATAACTTTTATCCCTCATCTCCAAACAGGCCCGCATATGATAAACCCGGCTTTGATACTCAGCCTGCAGCCGCCTGACCTCCGCGTCGCTCGTCGCATTCTTTAACATGGCCTCAGTCCCTCTAACCTGATCAAAAGCCATCTCATATTCCGTTTGATACTTGTGGATCGTTTCATTGGCCTGAGCGATCTTTTCATCCAAGTAAAGGTAAATAACCTCTCCAATCCCTCCTCTTTCCTCGTGATGAAGCCCCAAGCTTGAATACAAATTCCAGCGGGAAAACTCCATTTTAACTTCAGAAAAAGAAGCGAGCGTGAACTCCCAAGCCTTCAAAAGGGCATGGTCGCAGAACCCTTTAAAGGCGCCCCTGGCCAGCTTTTCCGCCCGCTCCAGCTTCTGGGCGAGATCATTTTTTTTCGAAGAGCCTCCGGCCGTCAGCGATTGGGACAGCTTGCTGCTTTTGGCCCGCATCAACTCAGAGCGGGCCGCCGCCTCGAGATCTTGATCTGTCAGCCCATAAGATTCCAATAAAACGCGATGAAGAAAATCCTCGACAGTCGCTTGTCTCTCTCCTTGCAGCTCCCACGCGATCAGCTCTTTGAGCTTTTCGCCTTTTTGCTCCCAGCTCAACCCCCCTTGAAGAATCCCCGCTGTTTCACAAGCCTGCATCAGCCCGGGACTCAACCAGACCTGCGATTGGTCGTCCCGATGGACAAGCGACTTTCCTAAATCCCCAATTCCTGAGCTCGGGCTCAAAGGGACTGCATATTCTACTCCGCCAAAAATTCTCTTGAGCTTGCCCAAAGAGAGCAACTGATAAAGATCCTCGATCAAATTTTCCGGCTGCTGCCTCTGGATCAAAATAGCCGGCGCCGTAGCAAAACAAGACCCTACACTCTGACGCAATGGGCATAATAGCGCAGAGAGCACTGCAACGCGGATCTGGACATCAGTTAAACCGCTTGGCTGATACAATCCCAAGCTTTGCCTGACGAGATCCTCTGCCCATCCATGGCAAAGCGGCCTCTGGAACCGCTTTAACTTTTTTACCAGCTCGGCATTATTGCGAAGCTCTTTTAATACTCGGAGCATATGCTCTGTCAACGATGCATCATTCTGGCCATCTGCATAGAAAATGTACCCCTCTTTCTCAAACAAATCGATGAGCTGGGACAATACGCTTTGGCTCAACTCCCCTTTTTCATCGATCAAGAGGGCAGCTAGAATGCGCGAACGCCTAAGCGCCCGAAACCGAATGCTTTCCTGCAACCCCGAAAGATCGGTCAAAAAAGACAAAAGCGCTTCCTCTTGCAACCCCAGAAAATAGGGGAGTCCCCGGTCCGGAGGCTGTTTTTCATGCAAGGAACGCAAAAGATTAATCAATTCATTTTTTGAAAGCAAAACTGGTATCCTTAGAGAAATTTACCTTTCTATTTTGTCCGTCAGTAATTTACAATCCATCTTAAAAACTCTTCTTAAATTGAGTCAACCTATGCTAATTCGTCATAACCAACAAGAATTAAATCTTCCAGAAGGAAGTTCTGCAAAAGATCTCGCAGAAAAACTCAACATGCGCAATCCCAACCAGTCACTTGCAGCAAAGATCAATGGAAAACTGTGCGACCTGACAACCCCTCTCAAGGCAGGGGACGAGGTCGCTCTAGTCCACTTTGAGGACCCTGAAGGAAAAGAAATTTTTTGGCACACCTCCGCTCACGTCCTTGCCCAGGCCATTTTGCGCCTCTTCCCTAACGCAAAACCGACGATCGGCCCCCCAATTGAACAAGGGTTTTACTACGACTTTGCCAACTTGATCATCTCTGATGCCGATTTTGAGAAAATTGAAACGGAAATCAATAAGATCGTCAGCGAAAATTATGCCTCTCAGCGCCATGTCCTTCAAGGAAAAAAAGACGCTCTCGAGAAATTCAAAGACAACCCCTACAAATGTGAACTGATCGAAGGGTTTGAAGATGCTGAGATCTCCGCATACTCCCAAGGCGAATTCTTCGACCTCTGCAGAGGCCCCCATCTCCCTAATCTTGGAAAGATCAAAGCCTTTAAAATCCTCAAAACATCGGGAGCTTACTGGAAAGGGGACTCCAACCGAGAGATGCTGACTCGGATTTACGCCATCTCCTATCCCGACCGCAAAGCCCTCAAAGACTACCTTTTCATCCTTGAGGAGGCAAAGAAGCGAGACCACAAAGTGATCGGCCCCAAACTTGATCTCTTCTCGCTTCACGAAGAAGCGCCCGGGATGCCCTTTATCCACCCCAAAGGGATGATCATCTGGAACCGCCTGATCGACTGGTGGCGCCAGATGCACCGCGAAGCGGGATATGTCGAAATCAAAACCCCCCAGATCATGGGACAAGGCCTATGGGAGACGTCAGGGCATTGGTCCTATTACCGGGAGAACATGTACTCCTTTAACATTGAAGAGCGCCACTTTGCGATCAAGCCGATGAACTGCCCC
>CAZEYJ010000006.1:0-2993 GCA_964516795.1 uncultured bacterium | reverse complement strand
ATGCTTGGAACTCTTTCTGCTCAACTATCGGTGCTGTGCGTCAATTGTGTACGAGAGAATGGGCAACGACTAAAAGTTATTTTTGATAAATGGTATTAGGTTATAAATAAAAAACCCGGCCCTAAGGGACCGGGTTTCTTTAACCATTCCTCAGATGAGGACTAGCTTACATCCAGAAAGCGAATCTGCAGAGGAGAAGACCCCAAACAAAGGTCACAACAGCCCAAGTTTTGACGTTGGCTGCTTTGCCCAGCATGATCTTAATGAAGACTTGGGGAACGAAGAGGGCCAAAATTCCACGGAGGATCAAGCACCATCCTAATAAAGTGACAACGACGGAAAGGCTCATCGACCAGACGTTGAACTGGCTGGTGATCGCTAATCCAAGCAACAGGCTCACCATTGCGTGGCCGTGAAAAATAGCTGGCGTATTTCTGACGGAGGTCACAATTTTCGTCATGTTTTCATGATAAAATAACATCCACAGGCCATTGATAACCATGAGTGGGCCAAAAATGCTGGCCAGCCACATTACATTTTGCATATCTCCTCCCTAAAAGGTTGACTTAGTGTCTAAAGCCCACCTTACGGATTCAATATTTTTTTTGTCAACCCTGTTTTTTGCTATGAATCCGCTCATAGCGGCCCATTAACTCAGACTTCTGCGTGACATGGCCATCCATTGCCTTTTCTACATTCTCTTTAGTCGCTCCGCGCGGCAAATCCAACATGGTATCCAAGGCATAGAGCTTAAAATAATAACGATGCTCTCGATCTGGAGGACAAGGGCCTTGATATTTGAGCTGATTGCCGGTATTCATTCCCGGAGTCCCTTGAGGCTGTGAGTTTTTAGGGATCCTTGATGTGTGAGGAGGAATATTAAAAACGACCCAGTGAACCCACATCCTGTCTTTTCGAACAAATTCGGGGACATCAGGGTCATCCATAATAAGGACGAGGCTCTTGGCCTTGGGATCTATTCCTGAAATATTCAACTCTGGACTGATATCTGATCCATCGCACGTATACTCAACAGGGATTTTTCCTCCATTTTCAAAAGCCGGAGAAGCCAGTAACATATCCACCTCAATGTAAAACGGTTTTTTGCGGCACGAGCAATGCCGCTTTTTGTGGTTTTTCATGTAGTAATTTAATTTGGACAGGAGTCTGCAGATCAAGCCAAATCCCTTGCTGCTGAGCTTCAGCCGGATCCTTTTGGTGCAGCCCAAGGACAAGGGTGGGCTCGATCCGTCCTGAAGAAAGGATTTTCAAAGAGACATGGGGGGATTTGGCCGAGTTCAAGGTCAAAAATTGACACTCTTTCAATGGTTTAGCTTGCTGATCGAGAAACTGGAGCGGCTCATCCGTCTTGAGCTGATACATCAACCGTTTCCCTTCCGAATAGATCTGCAGTTCACACTCAGTCTGATGAATCACCGAGACAAACTGTGCCTCTTGTAGCGCAAGGCAGATGTCGGCCGCCTCTGACTGAAAACGATGATAAGAAACGACGCGTGTGATATGCCATCCAATCCCTGCCGCAACGAGGCCAAGGATAAAGATCACAATCATCATCTCGACTAAAGTAAAGCTGCGCTTCTTAGAGTCTGTCATTGCGACAAATATCCTCTTAGTTTTTTGGCGATTTAAGATGCCCCAAATTATGGTCTTTGCGGCTTACATAATTGTCATAAGCTTGCGATTGAATGATAATATCGGTACTGTGCTGATTGGGATGGATATTAAACGGTTGGTTCCATCCATCGACAAGCAACTTCTTCGGATCTTTGACCAAACCTGAATTTGTAAGAAAAACCTCTTTGTTTTTAAGCACTTCATCAACAGAGTACCCTTTAGCTACTTCAAGCATTAAAATATCATAAAGCTTTTCCTTTGTCGTTTCAGTCTTAAATGCCTTGCCTTCTTCAAGGCTCCCTTTCATATTATACCCAATAACGCTTCCGATTATACCAATTAAAAAAATCACGATCATAATCTCGAGCAAAGTCAATGTCTGTTTCTTTTTACGGCGCAGCATATCGGTAATCTCCTTCGTTATCCAATAAATGAATTGACGTCTGTCAAAGGCAGCAAGATTGATAAAATGACAAGTCCGACAATCCCTCCTAAAATGATCAAAATGATCGGCTGTAAAAATGTTGTTAGCTGGGATAAATGCTTTTCCAGCTCTTCCTCATAAATGATAGAGAGGTTCAAAAAAGCCTCTTTCATTTTACCAGTCTCTTCCGCTAATGCAAGCATTCTTGTCACAAGAGAGGGCAAAAGAGTCTGGTCCTGCAATGCCACACTAAGCCGCTGGCCTTCGACAATTCTTTTTTCCGCTTCTTCGATCACTCCTTCCAAGACCAAACTGTTCATCATTTTTCTCGATAAAGCAAGCGCTTCCAATAAAGGGACCCCGCTTCCGAGCAGCATCGATAAGCTTCGGCAAAATCGAACAAGGCTTGAATGGAGAAGCACAGACTTCAAAAAGGGGATCTGAAGGCTTAATTTCTGTAACCGGACCCGGGTTTGCGGCTGCCTGACAACGATCCAAATCAGAATGGGAAGAGAAAACAAGCTCACGATAAGAAGGTTCACATGGTCATTGGCCCATTGGCTCAGGCTTAAAACACACTGGGTGAGGGGATGCAACCTACGCCCTTCCAATAGCTCTTTCATGGAAGGAATAATAAAAAAAAAGAGGGCGCAGATAATGACAAAGCAGAACATCCCTAAAAAAGCTGGATAGGTCAATGTGGACAGGACCTGCTTTTTCAGGCTTTGCTGACGGTAAAGCAATTGGGCCAACTGATCAAAGACTTCAGCCAGATGACCGCTTTGCTCAGCTGCCTGGACCATCGATAAATAAATCTGATTAAAGGTTTTTGGATAGCGCTTCAACGCAAGAGAAAGGAGAGATCCCCCCTTTAAATGGTCGCATAAATCTAAAAATAGAGAATGCTTGGGATGGCGGCGGTATTTCTCTTCGA
>CAZEYJ010000005.1:0-2040 GCA_964516795.1 uncultured bacterium | reverse complement strand
CCACCATCCAAAAGTGGAGGCTGCGATAATAAGACCTTTGCACTTGGTCAAAAGAAAGAAGTCATAGATAAATCTGTGGTCTTTAATAAAGACAAATTTTCTGTTAGGAGATTGGAAATTCTTTTCACACCACTCCGGATGATCGGAACAAACAATGAACAGAGAATCCTCATCAAATAATTCGATAGCCCTTTTATAAAAATCAAGATCTGGCGCTAACCACCATTTTGTGTAAAAGCGAGGATCACGCTCCAATTGCAACCAATCCTGATAGGCCGTCCTAATATGAATGCCTACCGTTTTAGGATGGGCCAATATCTCTGCAAAATTCTCTTGTAAATACTCTTCTATCGCTTCAGAAGGACGAAATAGCTCACGAATTAAACTGGCATGGCTCTTAAAATATTTTTCACACTGAAAATAGCCCCTAACCTCCATCCCCGGCTCATAAGGTATAGGATGGTAAACTGCAGTGGGATCATCATGGACCCTTGTATAAGGAGGGAGGGCTTCCTCAAGAGGAATAACCTCAGCGATCCGGCTATAAACGGTCAAAAAATATTCAAAGACCTCTCCTCCTTGGCGAAAAAGAGGCTTTTCATAGAAAGAGGAAGGGGCGTCTTGGTAAAAAGACGTATAGCAATCGGGAAGGCAAAGAGGGCAATGGTTCTCCTTTGCCACAGCGATCACTGCCGCCAACCGGAAAAAGTCATTCCCAAATTGACCAGGAAACTTGTCCAAGCAGACCGTAGCATAAGCAACCTGGCACAGCAGTCCGATACAAGAAAAAAAGACTAAAGGCAACCTTGTCATATATCTCTTTCTATTTAGAGCCAGTCTCCTAAAGTGCTAAATCATCAAATACAGCAGGAGCGGGGAATTTCTCATCCGTTATATCTATCGACGTCCATCCTGGAACACAGAGATTAATATTATAAGGATGATCTATATGAGGATTGAAAAAAGGATTTCGATAAATCACGCGCTTCTCTGGATTCTCATTCAAATACGCAGCCCACCATCCAAAGGTGGAGGCCATAATGATATTATGCTTGCATTTCGTTAAAAGAAAAAAATCGTAGATGAATTTCTGTTTTTTCACGAAAATAAATTTTCTATCGAAGATTTGGAAATGCTTTTCACACCACTCGGGAAGATCGGAACAGACAACAAACAAAGAATCCTCATCAAATAATTCAATGGCGCGCCGATAAAAATCAATGTCCGGAGCTAGCCACCATTCTGTAAAAAACCGTGGATCCTGATTCGAATTCAACCAATCGTAATAAGCTGTCCTAACATGGACCCCAACTGTTTTCGGGTGAGCCAAAATAGCGGCAAAGTTCTCCTGTAAATAATCTTCAATGGCCTGCGATGGACTAAACAGCTCACGAATTAACTTTACCTGGCTTTTAAAATACTTTTCAGTCTGAAAAAAACCTCTTATTTCCATCCCTGGCTGATAAGGAATGGGAACATAAACGGGATTGTCATACCAATAAAGATGGGGATAAGAAGGTTGAGCTGTGTCGAGAGGCAGAACTTCCGCAATCCGGCCATAAACCGTCAGGTAATATTCTAAAACTTCAGGATTCTGGTAAAAAGATTGGTAGCAATCTGGTAAATGAAGAGCGCAATGGTTCTCCTTTGCCGCCGTAATAGCCGCCGCTAACCGGAAAAGATCATTCCCAAACTGCCCGGGATACCGGCAAAGTGCCACCGAAGCATGTAAACCAATCGATGAGATCGTTGCTAAAAAAGAAAAAAAAAGCAAAAGCCTTCCCATTAAGCCCCCTTAAAAGTTCTAATCAAATAAAAGACTTCAGCGTCAGCTTCTCAGAAACTGTTAGCGCATTCATTTTCTGTCGATTTTACAATCTTAATTAAAAACTGGAATCGGAGGGAAAAAACCATCCGGCATATCAATTGCAGTCCATTCCGGAACGCAATAGTGGGCATTAATTGCCTGGCCCGCATCTGCGTTAAGAAAAGGATTCCGATAAATCACCCGTTTATTAGGATTCTCATTCAAATAGGCCG
>CAZEYJ010000004.1:0-5017 GCA_964516795.1 uncultured bacterium | reverse complement strand
GAGGGTTCCTCCCACATTCCACATGGTCGTGGCAATATTCCACATGGTGCCAAAGACTTGCGCAACTTGGCCTGTGGTGATCTGATTGTGGAGCCAGAGATAGATCATGAACCCATTGATTCCAATGAAGCAGATGGTCGCGTAGAACAGCGAGGTCACGCTGCGCATTTTCTCGACGTAGCTTTTGGCAAGGGTGTTTGTCTCTTGTTCCTGATTCTGAAAAGGAGCCAGGGAGTCTTTTTCATAGCGGAAGCGGTAGAACAAATTGACTGCGAAATTGTTAGTCAGGCTATCTACAATTTTTCCAAGCAGGGTGCTGCGCGCTTCTGCATGCCGATGTTCGTAGATGTCGCAGGTCTTGCTAAAGAATAAAGAGACGCTTAAGTGGACTCCCATCCACACAAGCAGAATCACCGCTAACAATGGACTCACAAACCAAAGAAAGAGGGCGCCGAAAATCGATAGGGCGATTGCTGGGATCATCGGCCACCACAGCAGCTGCAGGATCCCTTCAACTGCTGTTGTCATATCGGAGATCTTATTGGCAAGGTTCCCAGCAAACCGTTCATTAAAGTAGTGGGGAGAGTGCCGTTGGACATGATCAAATAGGCTCATTCGCACATTGGCTTGGAGTTCGGGGATTGCCTTGGCAAGAGAAAAGCCCATCGATCGGGAATTGACTTCGATCAAGATCAGGAAGCAGATCGCGCCGATCATAGGGACTTGTAAAGCATCCCAGGCTTGCATGCGATTGTTTTCGCACTGGGTAAAAATGTCGATGATCCAGCGCAAAAGAAATGGCCATACGAGCAAGTCTAGACAATTCAGCACGTCCTGGACCAAGACGAGGCCGAACCTTTGTTTTTGCCCTCGCATGTGCTGCCAAATAAAGCTAATTAACTTTTTGTAGGAGACCATTTTTCAGGGTCATTTTTGCTGTAGGTTTTTCCAGAGGAAGAGGCCTGTGCAGAGGACTCCGTCGACGGGAGTGCCGGACGCGATGGAGTGGAAGAGCTCTTCGGGTGTTTTGAGCTGGGAATGGATGAGTTCGAACTCTTCGAGCGCAGGCGGTTGGAGGTAGGCGACATCTTTGGCGTGGACGAAGATGATCTGCTGGTTGGCGACGGCCGGAAAGGGGAAAACGGTCCCGAGGATGGAGAAGGTGCCGCCGCCGTAGCCTGTTTCTTCCAGCAGTTCTCGCTTGGCTGCTTGGATGGGGGATTCCCCCGTATCGATCCGTCCTCCGGGACAGCTGAGGAGCCATTGCTTGGCCGGATGGCGGTATTCGTGGTTGATGATCAGCTTGCCCTCGGTTGTCTCAGCAATGACAACGGCGGCGTGGGCGCCGAAATGGACCAGGGTGTAGTCGAGCTTGGGACCGTGGGGAAGCTGAAGGTTGTCGACCAGTACATCGAAAAAGCCGTGATGGACGATTTCGCTTGATCTGACTTCAGGAATAGGGGTTTTGCGATGCGGCACGTTTGATCTCTTTTTTAAGGCGTTTAAGGTACAATTGTTTTTTTTGCGATTGTTTTGCGCAATGATAAAATAAGTGAAGTTGTCGGAAAAGTTCTATTTTTTCCCAGAAAAAGAGGGGAGTTTTCTCATTGATTTTTTTGCGCAGGAAATAACTGAGCAGGGCGGTTGTCGGAGGATAGGGGTTGTCGATCGGCCCGGAAAAGTGGAGGAGGGCGATCTCTTTGCCTTCTCGGTGCCATAGCAAGCAGCCCATCAGAGGATAAAGGGGGAGCTTTTCATCGCAGAGCAGTTCAGTTGGGTAGGCTTCGAGCTTCTGCTGGGCTTGTTTCCAGGAGTTGTTGAGCAGGTCGAGCCGGACGAGTCCTGCGTCGATATCGAGCCGCTCAGCGTGAGGGATGGGGGAGAGGAGGGCGGCTAGTTCAGCCGGCTGGACATCTGTTTCTTTTGCTTCGCGTAAGAAGTGGCCGGCACAGCGCAAAGCACCGGGAGAGAAGGGGAGGCTAAGGGATTGTTGAAAGGCGTCGAGGCCCGCTTTGAACCCTTTTTTGTGGAAAAGCAGGATCGCTGCCAGGAACTCCGATTCCTCTTTGCTTTGGAGAAAATGGAGGTTCTCTTTGATCCAGTCGATATGGCCTAAGTGGAGCAGGCAGTAGAAGGCGTTAGCGGAAATGAGGGGATCGGGGCAGCTTTCGATGATCTCCATCAAAGGGATTGGCTTGGCGAGCCAAAAACTGAGCTGGACGGCCAAGTGAAGCAAGGTGTTTTCAGAGGAAGGGTTGATCGGGAGGATGAAAGGAAGGGGCTCTAAATTCTGGATCAGGTTGCGCAGCAGGTGCTGGCTGTCTTCCGATTTGAAAACTTGGGGCAGGTGGCGAGCTGCCAGCAGGGCGAAATGGTAGGCGGCTAGCCTGTTGCGCGAAGAGGCTTCGTGAAGCCTGAAAGTGATGTGCTCGCAGAGGACTTTGAGAAGGGGATGTTTCGGATATTTGCGAAGGCACAGTTCGAGGCATTTGATCTCTTCGTCGATATCGCCCATCGCTTTATAGACGAGGGCCTTGCCTAAATATTCAAGAGGAGCTCCCGTAGTGAAGCGGAGCTTGCTGAATTCGTCGAGAGCGAGGCTGTAGAGCGTTTGTTTCTCTTGGTTTTTTTTCACCGAGATGGCCTGTTCCAATAAGGTGACCCCTGCGCGGAAAAGGGCTTCCCGTCCTTCCGCCCTTCCGACAAAAGAGCTGCCGATGCGGCGATATTCGCTCAGCGCTTTGGCATAGTTCTTATCGGCCAAAAAGGCGTCGGGGACAGCTAAACAGTTGACCATCACATTTTGGCTGCCGACGGAGATGCCGATCTCTGGGAGGTCGAAGTCGGCGTCGCGGTAGAGGAGGCCGACATGGGTCCCTCCCATCGGAATGTGGCTGATGTAGTGGAATGTCAAGGCCCCATCGAGGTAAAAGCGGAGGTGGTTGTCCACTTTCTCGATCTGGACCTGGTGCCAGGTGTTGATCTTAAAGCTGAGGTCCGGAATATCGAGGACCTCGACGTTGGAGCGAAAGAGCTTGCAGCCTGGTTTTGTTTCCGATCCGATCCACAGGCAATACCCTTCTAGAAAGTTTTTTCTCTCATCGGCTTCGGGGACGCTGAGCAGGAAACCGATCCCGCTTCCATTCTCCTTCACTTGGATCCTTGCTTTGATCTTGGTATTTCCTGAGAAACTCATGCGCGAGATCATGAGGCTGACCCATTCTGTCACGGTAGGCAGGCGGGTAATGGCCAGATGTTTTGCAAGCAGGATGTTTTCCTGGAATTCCCAATCGTGCTTGGTGTCGATATGCAGCTCGGCAGCAGGGATCCATTCGGGGCGCCCTTCGATGTAGCTTTGGACTTCTGCAATGATCTCTTCGACCGATTGGAAACGCAGGGCCGGATCGAACTGAAGGCCCCGTTTGGCGATATCGGCGAGCTGTTGAGGGATGTCGCGGTAGGGAGCGATCTCTTGGGGGCCGGTGAATTGTTCAGAATGGACCGCTTTGCGGAAGGCTTGCATTGACAAGCGCTGAAAGGGGAGTCTGAGGGTGAGGATCTGGTAGAGAATGACGCTTAATGAGTAGATATCCGTAGTGAACGAGGAAGCGGCTCCGAGGACCCTTTCGGGGGCGATGTAAGAGAGGGTGCCGGGAACTTTTCCCGGGCGCGTTAGATCGACGGGGGGGAGTTCCTCTTTGCCGCGCAGTTCTTTTGGCTGCATCCCATCGACAAAGTCGGCAAGGCCCCAGTCGAGGATCAGGACCTCTCCATATTTTCCAACGATGATGTTGTCGGGCTTAATGTCGCGATGAAGGATCCCTTTGGAGTGGGAGTAGGCAATGGCTTGGCAGACATTGAGGAAGATGCGCATCAGCGTCGGGATGGAGGAGCCGATGAGATGTTTGACCTCTCCCTCTTTTTCTTCTTCTTGCGCCGTTTTCAGGATCTGTTTGAGCGTTTCCCCTTCGACATAGGGCATTGTGTAGTAGGTCTCTTGTCCTTTTTGGCAGATCGTGTAAATGGGGATGATCGAGGGGTGAGCCAATTGGGATGCGATCCGCGCCTCTTTTAAAAAGCGTTCTTGAAGGATTCGATTGTTTTTCATCTCCTGGCGCATCCGTTTGAGCGCCACATGGCGGCCGCACGAGGGGTCAAAGGCTAAAAAGACCTCTCCCATCCCGCCTTTACCTAAGCTGCGGACGATCTGGTAGTGGTCGATCTGCTGCGGCAGATCGGAGTCTGTATTTGGGTTGTTCATCATCTGAAATAAGCGTTATTTTAAGGGCAGTCTCTTCTTTAGAGTCTGTGAGCCTGTCCGCAATGTAGGGAGAGAAATCTGGGGGATCTTTCGGGCACTTTTCACGTGTTTCTCCTCGAGAATATTCAAAAATATTCCCTCGTCAAAACCCGCAAAAATCGCTCCAAAATCTCCTCCCATATTTTTTTCCCTACATTGCGGACAGGCTCGTTGTTGAATTCAGGTTTTAGCAATTTTTCGGTTCTTTTAAACTGAAAAATTGCTAAAACCTGAATTCAACAACAGACTCTTACACTCAATAGCGATTCAAATCAAGCTTATATTGCAATAAATTTTTCTTCTTGAACAAAGTCCGTTTTGAGTATCATCCACACCTTCAGATTGTAAGAAATTTTTTTATGAGATGGGGAAGATGAGGATGATCCGCTATTTAATCGCTTTGGCTTGCAGCCTTTTAACAGTGACTGCTTTTTCCTATGATGAAGAAGCTCAGGAGGAGTTCTTTTCTTCGACCCCAGAACAAATTGTATCCTTAAGTAGCGAGCAGAGTTATCTTATTGGTGGGTTAATCAGCCCTTTGAGTGGGCACCTGGTTTTAAGGGAAATAGATCTAGTTGCTAAGGGCGCACAAAATATTATGCTTAGCCGTGTCTATATTCCTCCTTATATGCCTTGTTCCTTTGGCAAGCATAAACATAACCAGGAAGAATATGACAAAGATGCTCTCTATCATCACCTGGTTCATCATTATAAAGG
>CAZEYJ010000003.1:0-5439 GCA_964516795.1 uncultured bacterium | reverse complement strand
ACAAAAGAAAGAAAAGACGTCGCCGCGACCGACATAAGAAGAGTTAATTAATCCTCTCTATACCGATTTTCGGTATCAATCTTTTCAACAGCTCCATTTTTTATATGATGGAGCTTTTTTGCATATAGATAATCATTTCATCATGTGGACTTATCCTGAACAATACGATGTCATTGTAGTCGGCGCCGGACATGCAGGCTGCGAAGCTGCGCATGCTGCAGCAAAAATGGGGGCCCAAACCCTCTTGCTGACCATGAATCTCGATACAATTGCAAAAATGAGCTGCAATCCTGCTATTGGCGGGACTGCAAAAGGCCATATTGTGCGCGAGATCGACGCCCTCGGCGGGATCATGGGAAAAGTTGCCGACCAGACGGGGATCCAGTTCCGCATGCTGAACGCCTCCAAAGGGCCGGCCGTTTGGTCTCCGCGGGCACAGGCCGACAAGTTTGCCTATGCCGCAGCGATGAAACAGCGGCTCGAGCTCGTCCCCAACCTCTTCATCAAACAGGGAACAACAGAATCTCTTCTCATCGATAATGGCGCCATCACCGGCGTTGGGACCCTCGAAGGGATCGCCTACCAAGGAAAGACCGTGATCGTCTCCTCAGGAACGTTTATGAGAGGGCTGATCCATATCGGCAGCACCCGGTTCCCCGGAGGAAGGGCTGGAGACAAACCCTCTGTCGGCCTCTCCGCCCACTTGGAAGCTTTAGGATTTCGACTCGGCAGGCTTAAAACCGGGACCCCGCCTCGGATCAACCGGCGAAGCATCGACTTTTCCCAAGTCGAGGTCCAACCGGGCGACGAAGGCGTCCGTTTTTCCTATGATCCTCCCGAAGGCCCAGGGCTTCCCCAAGTCCCTTGCCATATCACCTACACGAATGCGGCGACCAAACAAGTCGTCCTAGAAAACCTCCACCACTCCCCTGTCTACTCGGGCCAGATCAAAGGGATCGGTCCCCGCTACTGCCCCTCGATCGAAGATAAAATGGTCCGCTTTGCCGATAAAGAACGCCATCAACTTTTTCTTGAACCGGAAGGCCTTGGCACAGAAGAGATCTACGTGAATGGAATCTCCTCCTCGCTCCCCTTCGACGTCCAGCTGAAAATGCTGCATACCGTCGTCGGCCTTGAGAAAGCTGAGGTCATGCGCCCTGCCTATGCGATCGAGTACGACTACGTCAAAAGCGGGCAGCTCAACCTGACCCTCGAAACTAAACTGATCGAAGGCCTTTTCTTCGCAGGACAAATCAACGGGACTACAGGATACGAGGAGGCAGCAGGGCAAGGGCTGATCGCCGGAATCAACGCCGCCCTCAAAGTCTCAGGCAAGCCCCCCTTCATCCTCAAACGTTCAGATGCCTATATCGGCGTAATGATCGATGAGCTTATCTCAAAAGACCTCGACGAACCCTACCGGATGTTCACCAGCCGCGCCGAACACCGCCTCCTCTTAAGACAGGACAATGCTGATCTGCGCCTACGCAAATATGGCTACGACCTCGGACTGATCGACTCGGAGCGCTATCAAAGACTGCTTAAAAAAGAAGAAACCCTCCACCAGGAAATTGAACGCTTCAGCAAACGTTTCCGTCAAGTCGGAGGCAAAGGCTACTCCCTATCCCAACTCCTCTGCCGCCCCGAATACTCCTATCTGCGACTGCTCGAAGAATACCCCGGTGATGTGCTCGACCATGGGACAGAGACCAACACGCAAATCGAGCTCTACATCAAATATGCAGGCTACATCGAAAGGCAGGCCAATGAAGCGGCCAAGCTCGAATCGATCGAAAGCGTCAACATCCCGCCAGCTTTTAATTTCCGGAACGTCAAAGGACTGAGCAACGAAGCCAAAGACAAGCTCAGCCGGGTCCAGCCGGTCAACCTCGGCCAAGCCTCAAGGATCTCAGGGGTCTCCCCCGCAGATATCTCCGTTCTGATGGTCTCCTTGGCCAGCCAGCCAAATTCGAAGTTTAAGGCTGAACTCGATACGCCTTCCTGCTGCTAAAAAAAATATTATCCTCCTATTTTTCCCAAGAAAAAGCCGAATTGCGCTATGATCTTTACTTCACGGACGCAACAAAAAATTTGATTTCTTGAGTCTAAGGAGCTTTATGAAAACCTCTTTGATCCTCCTCTCTTTTGCCTGCAGTCAATTGCATGCAGCCGCGCAACCCGCTATCCCCTCTGCCGACACACCTCCACCCCCAATGCAACAAGAAACAGCGTCCAGTTATATGGTCATCGACCCCAAAATGAGGGCCCAAGACTACAAAGAAGCTTTTGAAGCCCTGCGTAAAGAAAAAACGACCTCCAAAGTCTTCTTTCAACTCCAAAACGGATCGACGATCTCGAACGTGATCGATATGACCTTGATGGGCAATTCTACCCTGATCCTCTTCCGCTTCAACTCGACGCAAGGGGTCCGTTTCCAGCTTGTGAAACTTGAGGAGATCGCCTCGATCAGCTACCTATGACCTTCCGCCTTCTGGAGCTTCGCTCCTTCCCCATTTTAGAACAGCTCAAGATCGAAGAAGCCCTCCTGCGCTCCGATGATCAAAATTGGTGTATCATCAACCACGGATCGCCCGTCTCCATCGTCATGGGGATCTCAGGGAAAAAAGAGGAATTGATCAATCTGGAAAAAGCCCGGCAAGACGCGATCCCGATCATCAAGCGCTTTAGCGGCGGCGGGACGGTCATCGTCGATGAGAACACACTGTTTGTGACCTTCATCTGCAACAAAGAGATCCACTCCTTCCCATCCTTCCCCGAACCGATCATGAAATGGACAGAGAGCATCTACAAAGAAGTCTTTGCCCACGATCTCTTCTCCTTGCGCGAGAACGACTTTGTGATCGGAGAAAAAAAAATCGGAGGCAATGCCCAATACATCAAAAAGCAACGATGGCTCCACCACACCAGCTTCCTATGGGACTATTCCGATAATAGGATGGACTACTTGCTCCACCCCAAAAAGACACCTAGCTATCGCGAAGGAAGGAGCCACTCCGAATTTCTCAGCCGGCTCTGCGATCACTTTGCCGATCCCGACTCGATCGTCAGCAGCATCCAATCCAGCCTAAAAAAACACTACACGCTACTTCCAACCTCTCTTGAACAAGCGCTTTCTCTTTGCGGACAGGAACACCGCCAAGCGACTATTCTACTCGGAGCTGAATAGGAAAAAAACCGTCAAATGGGGCCGGGTAGGGCTGCAATAACCTAAGTACATAGGTGGGACCGCTTCCTAAAGGAGGACGGATCTGCTGCATGAGCAATCAACATCCAGGCTTTAGCGTCGTGATCCCCTAATGAATAACGTTGTTAATGAGCGTGTCGCTGACCTTCGGGTATCCCATTCGACGGAAAAAGAAAATCCAAAGAATACCATCTCGTCAAATAAACGATCAACAGAATTAGGACCTGTGGTCGATGATTTGTATCCCGTTTTCGGCTGGCTCAGAAAATACTTTAAACTCAGCGGAAAACCGCTCTAAAACTTGTTGAGCTGTTGGCCTATACTCTAGACGAGGGTCTAGCATATCATGGATCACATGCTGAACAAACGGGGGCGTATTCCTTTCAACCGGATACTCCAGGGCCCAGCCAGGGGTCAATTGAGAAGTCCAAGCCTGAATCTTTTTCGTGTTAAAAGACCAACAAGGAAAATAACGTATTGCAAACAATTCATGAAGACAAAGCCCCAGCCCCCATACATCTTGTTTTGCGGACACCGTCTGATGTGCACAATATTCAGGAGGCTGAACAGAGCTTGTTGTGAATCCATATTCTTCTTTGCCATAGGGATGATAACTATTAAAATCGATGATGGCGCCCTCTACCCCTTTCTTTTTTCTCCTTAAGACAAGATTCCCAGGCTTAATATCGCCATGGATCCCTTGTTCAGATATCGCTGCCAGTCCTTCAATCCAATCCTCCATCACCTTCAGCTTTTGATTGATCCGAAGAAAAAAAGGGCTCTGATTCATCCATGTTGATAAGCTGCACTCAAAAAGCGGCAGAAAGATCGCATGCTTATTGCCATATTTTCCTCCGGCGATCAGAGAAATGATCCCTCTTTTCCCGGAAAATGCTTGAAGAACTAATAGTTCTCTTTGAAAAAGATCAACACTTTTCTCTTGCGTAAGGACTTTCTTAGCAACAATCTTGGATTGACGAGGCGAAGCCCTAATCCAGACGACTTTTCTGACCCGACTATAGGTCCCTTTGCCAATCGGAGGGGTTTGCTTTAAATTGATAAATAAATACTTGCTCTTTTCATCGCGATAGATTCCGGGAACTCCTTCTACATCATTAGCATGATTACTCCCAAACAAGATCCCGCTGCCTTGGATCGCCCGACTAGCATAAGAAACATTGTAAAAAAAACGATACTGTTCATGAGACAAGTGCAGAGAGACGATCGGCAATGCATTCCGTAATCCATCTGTGATTCGAGCTACGTTCCTGAACAAGATAGACACTTGCATAGGATCGTGGAAAAGCCTTTCTAAAACTGTCAGAGAAATCCCCATTGCCCGCAGAGCATCTTTTCTAACAAAGGCAACCGATGTTTGTTGCGTATGCTGGTCCATCACTTGTAACCGCGCAAAACAGGATTCTTCCTCTGGAGGATTTTCTTGATATTTTAATGCATGGCCTGGAAATCCTTCGAAAGAAAGACAGTGGAGATTGCGATCAAATTGCACAGATAACGACATCAGTAAAAGCTCCTTG
The DNA here is from genome assembly GCA_964516795.1 of uncultured bacterium. GTDB lineage: Bacteria > Chlamydiota > Chlamydiia > Chlamydiales > Rhabdochlamydiaceae > Acherontichlamydia. The sequence continues at coordinate 696 of CAZEYJ010000003.1, read as the reverse complement.
AAATCCTAGAGTCTGTCATTGAAATCAGGTTTCGCCGACAGATTCTTAATCAGATCAAGTATTTTGCACTGAAAAAAGAAAAAAGACGAGAAAAACTCCGCCAAAAAGAATGTGTTATTTTGAGAGGAACAAAGCAGGCTCTTTAGCGAGGACAGAAGAGATCGATGGAAATAAAGGCTGTGGAAGAGCCTCCCATGCAAACCATTGCCAGCCGTGGCATTTATGCGGCTCAAGCAAAGCCGGTTCCCCTGAAAACGCGTCGATAAAGACAAAGATCGTGATGTAATGTTTCTCACCATTCTCCATGACATTTTCCACCCAGGGCCCTAAGCGAAAAGAAAGCGGCATCAAACCTGTTTCCTCGGCCAATTCCCTGGTCGCGCAGGACTCCACACTTTCTCCAAATTCAAGATGCCCGCCCGGAGTCGCCCACAAACCCAAACCATGCGCTCCTTTTCTCTGCCCAAGGAGCACCTTTCCTTCTCTTAGCACTACACAGGCCACGCCAATCAACGGCTTCTTAAACTCTATATTCATGAGACTACGTCCAAGTGATGTTATACATACTGTAATCGCGCTTTCGCTTAAGGACTCTTAGGCGAGATGAAAAGCGGTTGCTCCTAAAAACGGAGTAGTTATAAAAACTCTCCAATGAAATCGAGGTCAAAGCCTCAAAAAAATAAGGAGCAACCGATG
>CAZEYJ010000002.1:0-1527 GCA_964516795.1 uncultured bacterium | reverse complement strand
GCCGGACGCGCTCAGGGGGTAGTCCGCCGCGAGTTGAAAAAAGGGCATGGCCTCCGCTACATCGATCGGATGCTGCAAAGCAAGAATGTTGCGCGCGGAACTGTTCTAGCAACCGAGGAGGAGACCTCTTTGCGAGCTTACTTGCGCAAGCAATCTTCAAAAATCGATCTCTCAGATAAGCAGCAGCGAACGAAGCTGATTGCTAAACTGCTTCGCCGAGGGTATTCTTATGAAATGGTCCGTTCGGTTTTAGATTGCAAAGAGGAATTCGAGGGCTGACCATTTTTTTCTGGGAAAAAATGGGTGTGCATTTCTAATATGAATCCCATTTGGAGGTATGTTATGGCAATTATCGAGCAGCTCAATGAAGGGATCAAAGAGGCCATGAGAAGCCGTGATCAGCTAAGGCTTTCTGTTTTACGGATGCTTAAATCGAAAATCATGGCTGTGGATGCGCGCTGCGCGTTGCCTGATGCGGATGTCGTCAAACTCTTTAAAACCTACTTTGGAAACCTCCAAGAGGCGATGGAGCAGGCCCAAGCGGCTAATCGCCCCGAAGCTGCTGAGCAGCTCAAAAGCGAAATGAAGATTGTCCAAGAGTTTTTGCCTCAAGCTCCTTCTCCTGAAGAGACCAAGCGCCTTGTCGAGCAGGCGATTGCAGAATCGGGCGTTAAAACGAAGAAAGATTTGGGGCTTGTCATGAAGGCGGTCATGAAGCTCAATAGCTCAGTTGATGGCAAGTTGGCCAAGGAATTTGCTAGCCAATTATTGCCTGATTAAAAGTTGATTATTTTTTCTTCAATATTTTGATCTGATCCTTGGGCTGTGTCAATGAACGCTGTCTCTTTGGATCGGATCAAAATGTTGAGGAGCCTTCTTGCCGAATTCCTGATTTTTTAGGTTGTTTCGGTATGCCGTTCATTGAACCATCTCATCAGTAAACCCATTTCTCTTTTTATCCTCCTATTCCTTTTATTCATTTTAGGTTTTTGCTGTATAATTTTTTCTTGATAGCGATTTGAAATCTCTTTAGAGTGGGGTTTGATTTTGAAAAGTTTAAAAAATGATCGCGATGGTTTTGTATGGACTTTTTTGATCCTCGTCTTTTTTTTAAAGCTGCAGCAGCGACGACGCTTCTTTGTTTGACATCTCCCAGCCTTTATGCAACTTCTCTCACTGTTGATACTCCGGGAGATTCCAACGTAGCAACCGGCGGTTTTTTTGCAGGGACTTCTGGTGATTTGCGGGGCGTTCTCAATTATATTAATGAAAATCCGGGGAACTATGATGTGAGCTTTGCTTTGGGCTCTAGCCGCACCATCACGCTGGGCGCAATGCTGCCTATCCTCAATCTCAACGCTGCAAATATTTTGTCTTTAGACGGAATCAACGGCGGTTCTCCCATCATTCTAGACGGTAATAGCACTTATCGCGGTTTTTTTGCCCAGTAAGGGACGATTAGTCTTTCCAATTTTACCATTCAACATGTCTTGGCCCAAGGTGGGGATTCTTTAGGTGGGGGTGGAG
>CAZEYJ010000001.1:0-2616 GCA_964516795.1 uncultured bacterium | reverse complement strand
GTGAAACTGGTCCGACGGGAGCAACAGGCACAACAGGAGCAACCGGTGAAACTGGTCCGACGGGAGCAACCGGTGTCACGGGAGCAACCGGTGAAACTGGTCCAACGGGTGTAACGGGGGCAACGGGTGAAACAGGCCCGACTGGTCCAACAGGTTGATCTAGCTTTCGAAAAAACCCGGCCTTTAGAGGGCCGGGTATTTCAAAATGTTGGCTTGGGATGAATGTAAAGTCTTGCCAATCTACAGGATGATCAGCGGACTCTAGAGTGCTTCGGTGTTATACTGCAACCGCTCAAAAAGATTGAAGTTGCCAGCATCGGACAGCCACTGAATTTGAGATTCGCTCGCATCGCTAAACTTTTTAAGTTTAGCTCCTTCGGCGTCGGCTTTGCCTGGTCTAAATTCAGGATGTCTCCTTGTCATTTTCACTCTTTTTGAGCGGTCGCAGTATAGCTTTTTTGATTTGCAGCTTGGCTCTTTTGTAAGGAGAGACTGTATTCACTTTAATCCATTTGCTTAACGGCCATTTTTTTCCAGATAAAAGTGTGCACCAATCCCAAACTCCTAGTTGGTCGAGCTGTCCTTTTTGATCCTCTGTATCGATGATTTTAAGAATTTGACAGACTATTCTATTGAACATTTCCATTTGTTCATGACGTGAGTTATAGCAATACGCTATGTAAAAATGTTGGGCGATTGCGGCATAATCCCAAGTAGAAAAACCGTGGCCCGGCATCTCCGGAGATCGTTTCTTGATGCCGGCTTCATACCAATTGATCAGAGAGCTACCCCACCCAATTTGATAAGCGATTAGCTCAGCCAAGCTGATCTTTCTGCTCGTTCCTTCAATACTTCTTATCATTCTCTGTGAATCGGAAACAGCAGCAGCGCAGCGGACCAATTGCTCATATGCTAGTTGAATCTCTTGTCCTAAAATGCTTTTCATTTTTAATTGTTAACTAACTATTTTAATTGAATTTTATTTAAGTTTGAATGATATTTAGCTTTCGGTTGTTGTTTTTTTTAATTGAATAAGTGCAAGCGTGCAACGAATCTTATTCCTCAGGTTCAGATCACATTCACCTCAAAGAGGGTATCTTATGAGAAGGGTATTATTTCTTTCATCTCTTAGTTTGATCGGTTTTTTATCCAGTTGTGCGAGTTACCGGGCTGTATCACTTAGCCCTTTGGTATCAGATGCTTTGATATGTCCTTCATCAGTTGAGAATAAAGATCTTGTTATTGTCGCTAGGGCATTTGATCAATTTGAATGCAAAAGGTATTTAGACCGTGATGTTTTAGCTCAAGGCTATCAACCTGTCCAGCTCTATATTGAAAATAATAGCAATGAGAATTATCTCTTTTCTCTTGGCAGGGTTAGCTTGATTTGCGCTCAGCCTGAAGAAGTGGCCCGGACTGTGCACACTTCTACCGTCGGAAGGGCGGTTGGATATGGGGTCGGAGCCCTTTTTCTTTGGCCTTTGGCTATTCCTGCAGTGGTCGATGGGATCAAATCTGCAGAGGCGAACGATCATTTAGATAGAGACTTTTATTCAAAGGCTGCAAGAGACCAAGTGATCCAAGCTCATTCTTATTTCAATAAAATCCTCTTTGTTCCAATAAATGAATACCGGTCTTCTTTTACTATTACCTTAATGGACAGAAATTCGAATAGGAAGACAGTCAATATTGTTGCAAGTTAGAGACTGTCTGCGGATTTGGATTTCGTCGAGTTTTTGGATTATTTTGGCCGATTTTTGATTCTTTTTCAGGGGGTAATATACGTAATGTTGTTATTACCCCCGGAAAAAGAATCAAAAATCGGCTCAAAAGAACCGAAAACTCGACAGAAACCAAATTCGCAGACAGTCTCTTAGCTCTTGCCTTAAAAATCTAGTCGCGATTTGATTGGGTTTTTATACTGAAACAATCTGAAGAATCGGGAATTCGGCAAAAAGGCTCTTTAATCTGTCGATCTGATTCGAAGGGGCAGTGTTTATAGACATGGCCCGAGGATCAGATCGACAGATTAAAGAAAAGCCGACGCAGCCGAAAACCGATTCTTCAGGTTGTTTCGGTATAAAGTAGGGGATATGCAGCAAATTGACGCTAAGACATACATCAAAATTTCTAAACAAGACCTGATGGCAGCGGCGGGGCAGGGGATCCTTTCACCTGAGCATGTCGATCCATTATGGCGGAGCCTTTCTTCCAGCAGCGTGGCGGCCCAATCTTCCCGGATGCTGCGTTATGTTTATTACTTTGGCGCTCTCGTGACGATTTCAGCGATGACCTGGTTCTTGGCTTCTTCTTGGAGCGGATTTGGAGGAGGAGGGATCCTTTTGATCGCCCTTTTTTATGGGACAGCTTTTTTTATCAGCGGCCGTTGCCTCTGGAAAAAAGAAGGGTTGAGGATCCCCGGAGGACTTCTTGTCACGGCCTCAGTGTGTATGACACCGCTTGCTATCTTCGGATTGGAGAATTTGATCGGGATATGGCCCAATGCCGCTGCTGTTGCCCACGGCACGCTGTCGCTTAAAGGATGTTGGTTTCTGATGGAGATAGGAAAAAAAAAAACCAAAAAAAAAACAAAAAAAAAAAAAAAAAAAAAAAAAA